>JAFXJE010000119.1 GCA_017532485.1 Peptococcaceae bacterium
CTGGAATATAATCTTGGCGAAGCTTTGGCTGAGGGCAGGCAAAAGGAACAATTATGGCGTTATTTAGGTGTTTCTGCAGGAGCTGTTTTAGTCATAATTTTGATTTAGGGGGTAAAAACAGTGCAGACGGATATTATCTTTAAAATTGCTGGGATAGGTATTTTAACGGCAGTTTTGCATAGTGTCTTGAAATCTATGGGCAAAGAGGACCAAGCTAATCTGGCTACTTTGGCAGGACTAGCACTTGTTTTGTTTATGGTAGTGGAGTTATTGGCAGAGTTATTTGCTTATGTCAAAACAGTTTTTTTATTATATTAAGGTGAAAGTATGGAAATAATCCAAATTTTAGGTTTAAGCCTGATTGTTTTGGTCATTTATTTCATTTTGCAAGAGCAAAAAAATCCTGTAGCTCTTTTGTTGGTTTTAGCCTTTAGCTTAATAATTTTTTTGGTGGTTGTTCGGCAAGTTGCACTTATTTTTGCTACCCTGCAAACCATAAGCATGGCAGCTGGGGTAAACAGTATTTATTTAAAGACAGTGATGAAAATATTGGGGATTGCTTATTTGACAGAATTGGTAGCGCAGCTTTGCCGTGACGGGGGCAGTAGTGCTTTAGCCCTAAAAATAGAATTGGCTGCGAAAATAGCTATTTTAACCTTGGCTCTGCCTATTTTATTGGCGATTATAGAAAGTATCCTGCAATTGCTGAGGTGAGTAAATGGAAAATTTAGATATGACTGATTTTGTGGAAATGCTGCAAGTTTTGCAAGAAGAATTGTCTAGTTATCAAGTGGACTTATCTTTGAGCAGTTTATGGGAAACTTTACAAAGAGGCGAATGGCAATTTGATTGGGCTGCTTTGGGACAACAACTGCAGCTTTTAGTTCAAAAGGAAGTGTTGCTTAATTTTGATTTATTGGGCAAATTTATGGTTTTGGCAGTGGCATTTTCCTTGGTCAAGCAGTTAAGCACAGCGTTTGGTAAGCAAGGTTTGCAGGAAGTTTGCAATTTTGTTATGGCAGGGATAGCAGGCTTGTTTATGTTGGCGAGTACACAAAGTATTTTGACTTTAGGAGAACAGACGATAGAAACATTGAGCAGTTTGATGCTGGTACTATTGCCGTTGGATTTAATCCTCTTGATTGGCTTAGGACATAGTGCAACAGCAGCAATTTTACAGCCTTCCTTATTAATGGCGGTACAAGTAATAACGGCTTTATTTCGGTATTTACTGGTGCCGCTTTTGTTTTGGGAATTTACTTTAAAATTGGTCAGTCATCTTGGTGGACAAATTCAACTGACCAAAATGGCTAAATTATTGCGAAAAATAATTCTTTGGAGCATTGGCTTGGCAACAACTTGTTTTATGGCTGTGCTGAGTATTCAAGGGATTAGTGGCACAGTGGCTGACAGCGTAGCTTTACGAGCTGTTAAATATGCTGCTGGAGCAGGATTGCCTGTAGTTGGAGGGACAGTAGCCAATTTATTGGAAATTATGCTCAATGGTTCTTTGCTGTTAAAAAATGGTTTAGGCTTATTTGGTCTAATTTTAATTTTATTACTAACAGTTTTTCCTTTGGCTAAAATATTTGTTCTTTACTTAATTTATGTTTTGGCAGCCGCTTTATTGCAGCCCCTGCAGGCTGATGAGTTGGTGCTGATGTTGGAGGATATGGCAGAAAGTATTATTTTAGTCTTTGCTGTGGTGACGATTATTGCCTTAATGTTTTTTATGATGTTGTTGATTTTACTGACAGCTGCCAATACAGGCGTTGCGTTAAGGTAAAAGGGGGCAAGCAAATGGCAATGCTGCAAGGAATTATCTTGGAGGTAATTTTGATTATCGTTTTGACAACTATATTTGATTTAATGCTGCCAGAGGGTAAGCTGCAGCCTTTGGTGCGCTTAATTATGGGGCTTTTTGTTTTAGCGTCATTGCTAAATCCATTGTTGAATTTCGGCTTGCTGCAGGAAACGATGCTGAACGGGTGGGTTATGAAGCCCCCAGCTAATCAAGCACAATGGGAGTCAATAAGCGTGCAGGGTAAAGAGCTGCAGCAAGTACAGGAACAAGCAGCTAGGCAGGAATATGAGGCTAAATTGGTGGAGCAAATTAAACATTTATTAATTGCTCTAGGTATGACGGAAATAAGTGAGATACAGGTGGAGCTGAGTGAAGGTGGAGGAGTAGTACAAAAAATCAGTGCTGTTTGTTCAGGTTCGGAGAGTGAGGCACAGCGCTGCCAACAATTTTTGACTGGGTATTATGGTTTGACGGAAAATTGTGTACAAATAAAACGCCTAGGTGGGTGAGTGGATGGATTGGAAAAAAATAAGTACGGAACAACGAAAATATATTGCCTTATTATTGCTGCTGACGGCAGTGGGAATAATCTTAATTTTATTGGGTAATGGTCAAGAAGTACCACAAAACATTAGTGAGCAAAATAATTTGCCTGTTTTTTCTGAAGAAAACAGTTCTCTCTCTGAAGAAAGCATCAAGGAAAGAGAACTGGAGAGAGTATTGGCAAGTATTGCTGGCGTTGGTAAGGTCTGGGTAGATATTACTTTGGCGAATGACGGAACGACAGAGTATGCTTATGAGGAGCAGCGCAATGAAAATCAGTATCAGAAAACTTTGGCAGTAGTAAGCAAAGGTCAAGGTAATACAGAAGCAGTTGTAGTGCGAAGGGAAGAACCGAAGATTATTGGTGTTTTGGTGGTGGCACAGGGGGCTGATAATCCTGCTGTTGAAGCTGATTTACTGCAGGCTGTAGAAACCTTGCTGGGTTTAGCAGCTCACGAAGTAATAATTATGGCAGGCGATAGTGAGGTGGAAACTCGATGAAAGTCGGGAGCAAGTTGTTTTATGGTGTGGGCGTAGTAACTTTTTTTCTCGTTCTTGGTTTAGCAAGTGTTTATAATCTTCTGCCTGTGGCGGCTGAGGAGGAAGTGGCTGCAGTTGAGGTCATAGTACCACCAACAGTACCAGTTGAGGAAACGGAGGAAGTTGCTGAACAAAAATTATTGACGGCTGAGGAGCAATTAATTAAATTACGCCTGGCTAGAGAAAGAGCATGGTCAGAAAAAATGGCTGCGTGGGCAGAAACAGGTCAAGCAGAAAAGCTTGCGCAAGACAGTGAGCATTATTTTCAGGAACAGCAAATGGAAATTTTATTACAAGCTAAAGGTTTTCGGGAAAGTATGGTTATGATTACGGAAAAACGGATTAATGTTTTAGTGCCGGCTGCCCAAGCAAGCAAAAGCTATCAAATGCTGCACGAATTGGTCAGTGGCAATTTGGGAGCAGCAGTGAATAGTGTGTATATTATTCCAATAGAAGATGAAATATGATGGAAAAAATATTTATCTTTAGCACGAAAAATGATATACTAAGAACGGTATCCTGATTTTAATGAGGTGATAAAATGGGAGAACAGAAATCTAATGACGAAAAGAATGTTCATTATGGAGCAATTAAAATTGCTGATGAAGCAGTGGCTATGATTGCCAGCATGGCGGCAGCTAAAGTCAAAGGTGTAGCTGGTATGTCTGGTGGGGTAGCTGCTGGAATAACGGAGAAGCTGGGCAAGAAAAACTTGACCAAGGGTGTCAAGGTGGAAGTTACCGGGCAGTCGGTAGCACTTGATTTATTTGTTCATGCAGATTTTGGGGTAAAAATACCACAGCTGGCCCATGAAATTCAAAATGAGGTACGCACAGCCGTAGAAACTATGACAGGCTTACAGGTTAAATCCGTAAATGTTCATATTCAAGGAATATCTTTTGCTATAAACGAACAAGAAAACCAGAAGGAAACAGAGGAGTAAAACTATGACCTATTTAAAACAAGAAGATGCACACGCTGCACGTGAAGCGGCTTTTAAGATTATTTATCAGTGGGATATGGGTGACGGCAATGAAGAACTAGCTATTGAGACTATGCTGGAGGAAGGCGAGTTGACAGCTGAAAATGAAGAATTTTGCCGGAAAATAGTTCAAGGAGTTCAAGAAAATCAAGAAGCGATTGATAAATTCATTCAGGAAAATGCTAAAGGCTGGAGTTTAGGCCGCATGATGAGTGTTGACCGTAATTTACTGCGTCTGGCAGCTTATGAAATTAAATTTGCCAACCATATTTCAGCAATTGGGGCAATCAATGAAGCTGTTGAATTGGCAAAAGTGTATGGTGATGATAAGTCGCCTGCTTTTATTAACAGTATTTTAGACAAAATTATGAAGCGGTGAGGACCATGCAGTCAGCAAGAAAAGTGTTATCGGTAAGTGATGTTAACCAATATCTTAAACGCGTACTGCAAAATGATAATTTTTTGTCGCAAGTAGTTATTCGTGGAGAAATATCTAATTTTACGCATCACCGTTCCGGACATTTGTATTTCTCTTTAAAAGACAAAAACAGCATGCTCAAGTGTGTTATGTTTCGCACTTATGCTGAAAGCCTGAGCTTCCGTCCTGAGCATGGTATGGAAGTATTGGCAGTAGGTAATATTTCTGTATTTGAGCGTGATGGTGTTTACCAGCTTTATGTGGAAAATATGCTGCCAGCAGGTGCAGGTGCTTTGCATATAGCCTATGAACAGCTCAAAGAAAAGCTTGGTGCAGAGGGTCTTTTTGCTGAAGAACGCAAGCGGAAATTACCTGCTTTTCCAACGAGAATAGGTATAATAACATCTCCCACTGGAGCAGCCATTCAAGATATGATGTCGATTTTGCGTCGCCGTAATAAGTTAATCGATATTGATTTTATTCCAGCTATAGTACAGGGACAAGAGGGTGCAGCGTCGCTTTGCAGTGCTTTAGATAAGATGTACTTGCAATCTGTTGATGTAATTATTATCGGCAGAGGTGGTGGCTCGTTAGAGGATTTATGGTGCTTTAATGAAGAGGCTGTAGTTCGCAAAATAGCGGCTAGTCCTGTGCCTATTATTAGTGCAGTAGGTCATGAAACGGATTTTACTTTAGCAGATTTTGCTGCTGATATGCGAGCGGCTACTCCGTCAATGGCGGCAGAATTGGCAGCGCCTTCTTTGGAAAAACTGGCTGAGGGATTGGCGCTAAAGACAAGATTGCTGGAGCAAAATTATCGGCGTCAATTGGAAAAGAAACGATTGCAGTTGGAGCGTTATGCCCATCATCCGTTGCTGCGACAGCCACAACGTTTATTAGAACAGCAGCAGCAAATTTTGGACAACCAAGCTACAGCCTTAACGAAGGCTATGGATAGTATCTTACAAAATAAACAGCACAAATTTATCTTGGCTGCGGAAAAACTGGATAGTTTAAGTCCGTTAAAGGTCTTAAGTCGTGGTTACAGCGTTTGCCAAGATTTAAACGGCAAGGTAATTCACTCTCCAGAGGAGTTGGCAGTAGACCAACGTTTTAAAGTTACTTTGCAGCAAGGTGAATTATATGGTCGTGTAGTGACCGGAGAGGAAGAAGAGAATGGAACAGCAACAATCTTATGAAAAAGCATTAGAGCGATTAGAACAAGTAATTGCTGAGCTGGATACAGGTGAGTTACCATTAGAAGCCTCGATACAGTTATTTCAAGATGGTTTGGAAATGATTAAGATTTGTCAAGCAAAACTAAATGATGCTGAGGGTAAAATCAGACAATTAACCGACAATGGTTTTGTGGAAATGGGTGAATAAATAATGAATATCCAAGATGTTTTTGCAGAATATAAGCAATTAACCGAAACAAGAATGAAAGAATTATTACCGAGTACAGAAGTATATCCTGGGGTAATTCATGATGCAATGGCCTACAGTCTTTTTGCAGGTGGCAAAAGATTTCGTCCTACTTTATGCTTGGCTGGTTGTGAAGCAGTAGGTGGCAAAAATGAGGATTGCTTGGATGCAGCTTGTGCATTGGAATGTATCCATACGTATTCACTTATTCATGATGATTTACCGGGTATGGATGATGATGATTATCGTCGTGGCAAATTGACCAACCATAAAGTATATGGGGTAGGTATGGCGATTTTAGCAGGAGATGCTCTCTTGACTGTAGCTTTTGAATTGTTGGCAAAAATGGCGAATGGTCAAAATGAAAAACAATTACTGCAAGTTATTCAGGAAATTGCTGCTGCCAGTGGTACATTGGGTATGATTGGTGGTCAAGTAGTCGATATAAAATCAGAAAATACAGAACCAACAGAAGAATTATTAAAATATATTCATACGCATAAAACAGGTGCGCTGATTACTGCCTCTGTGCGTGTAGGTGGTATTTTAGGTGGAGCAACTGCAGAAGAATTGCAGCAGTTGACTATTTACGGAGAAAAATTGGGGCTGGCTTTCCAGATTACTGATGATATTTTAGATGTAGTCGGTGATGAGGCGAAATTAGGCAAGCCTGTCGGTAGTGATGAAAAAAATCATAAAGCAACTTATCCTGCCTTGTTTGGCTTGGAACAGTCAAGAATAATGGCAAAGCAAGCGGTAGATGATGCCATTAACGCCATAGATTGCTTTGGTGAGAAGGCAATAAAATTAAAGCTTTTAGCACAATATTTAATTAGTCGAGATGTTTAAGCCACTATCTCTGAAAGTGATGTGATTATCGTGAGTTTTTCAGCAGCAATAAATAATCCTATTTTGCAGGCAGCATTTTTTGGCTGGTTAGCAGCACAAGTGCTAAAAGTAGTTTTTGTTTTTCTAAAAGAAAAAAAGCTTGATTATACAAAAATGATTAGTTCCGGTGGTATGCCCAGCTCTCACTCCTCTTTGGTAGTAGCAGTAGCAACAGCTGTAGGCAGATATGCTGGTACGGGTTCAACAGCTTTTGGCTTGGCAGTAGCTTTTGCCGTAGTAGTTATGTATGATGCTGCCAATGTTAGACGGGAAGCAGGGCGTCAAGGTCGGCTTTTGAATAAAATTGTGGAAGATTTTTATAGAGAACATAGAATTGACGAAAAGAAATTTAAAGAATTATTAGGACATACTCCACTAGAAGTAGCTGGAGGGGTGATAGTGGGTATTATCGTCGGTATGCTGGTTTAAGGAGGGTAAGTTATGCAGTTTTTAGATAAAATAAAAACGCCGCAGGATATTAAACAGTTATCCGTTGCCGAGTTAAAAGTTTTGGCTCAGGAAATTCGCGACGAATTAGTTCAAGTAGTGTCGCAAAACGGAGGGCATTTGGCACCAAATCTTGGGATAGTAGAGCTTACTCTTGCTTTACATTATCTTTATGATGCCCCAAAAGATAAATTTGTTTGGGATGTAGGTCATCAAGCTTATGTGCATAAGTTGTTGACTGGGCGTTATGAAAAATTTAAGACTATTCGTACTTTTGAAGGTTTGGCTGGATTTCCGAAACGCTCCGAAAGCGAGTATGATGTTTTTGATGTTGGTCACAGCAGTACATCTATTTCTGCTGCTACTGGTTTGGCTTTAGCGCGTGATTTAAACGGTGAAGACTATCGCGTAGTAGCTATTATCGGTGATGGGGCAATGACTGGTGGCATGGCTTTTGAAGCGTTAAATCATGCTGGACATTTAGGTACTAATTTAACAGTGATTTTAAATGATAATGAAATGTCCATTGACCCTAATGTAGGGGCAATGTCTGAATATTTAAGCCGTGTACGGACTAATCCTTCCTATACGAAAAGCAAAGAAGATGTTGAAGAATTATTGAAAAAAATTCCTGGTATTGGCGATAAAATGTTTAGGGCAGCTGATAAGCTGAAAGACTCTTTGAAGTATGTTTTAGTGCCAGGAGTATTATTTGAAGAATTTGGCTTTAAATATTATGGGCCGGTTAATGGTCATGACTTGTCGGCATTATTGGCAGTTTTGGAAAATGCGTCCAAAATAGAAGGTCCTGTTTTAATTCATGTAATTACCAAAAAAGGTAAAGGCTATTTGCCAGCGGAAACAAATCCTGATTTATTCCATGGTATCGGGGCTTTTGATATTGAAACAGGTAAGGTTTTGAAAAAAGCTGCTAAACCTAGTTATACTAATGTTTTTGGTAAAACATTAGTTCAATTAGGTCAGGAAAATGAGAAAATTGTTGGTATTACTGCGGCTATGGGGCAGGGGACAGGCATCAATCTTTTTCAAGAGGCTTATCCTAAGCGTACTATAGATGTGGGGATTGCCGAACAACACGCCGTAACTATGGCGGCAGCATTAGCGTTAAGTGGTTATCAGCCAGTAGTGGCGATTTATTCGACCTTCTTGCAGCGTGCTTATGACCAAGTGCTGCATGATGTTGCTTTACAAAATGCACCAGTAGTTTTTGCACTGGATAGAGCAGGACTTGTGGGTGATGATGGGCCTACCCATCACGGTGTTTTTGATATTGCCTATTTGCGCCATATCCCAAATATGGTTGTGATGGCACCGAAGGATGAAAATGAATTACGCCATATGCTTTATTCTGCCTTGGCTTATAAGCAGCCGACAGCTATTCGCTATCCACGAGGTGAGGGTGTGGGTGTAGCCTTTGATGCAGAATTGCAAGTATTGCCATTAGGACAAGGGGAATACTTACAACAAGGTGAAAAAGTTTCCTTGTTGGCTTATGGCAGTATGGTGGAAACAGCTAAAGAAACAGCAGCTATTTTGCAGGAGAAAATGGGGATTACGCCAACTGTAATTAATATGCGTTTCGCGAAGCCGATTGATGCTGCTAAATTAATGGCTGAATATCAGCAAGGTAATTTGTTGGTAACTATGGAAGAACACGCTTTAGAAGGTGGTTTCGGCAGTGCTGTTTTAGAATTTTTTAATGAGCAGCAGATTACCGATGCTAAAGTTTTACGAATAGGTATTGATGATGCTTTTGTTCCACATGGGAAAACAGACTTGTTGAAAGAAATAAGTGGCTTGGACAGTGCGACGATAGCAAAGAAAATTATGGGTACTTTGGCAGGAGAATAAATTATGGCGAAACAACGTTTAGATATCGTCTTGGTAGAAAAAGGGCTGGCAGCCAGTCGTGAAAAAGCCAAAGCTTTAATTATGGCAGGCAAAGTGCTGGTAGATGAAAAGAAAATTGAAAAGGCAGGTACGGAGATTAATCCTGATTTGCCTATTCGTTTGTTGGGGGAAGATATCCCTTATGTCAGTCGTGGCGGCTTAAAATTGGAAAAAGCATTACAGGAATTTCCTGTAGATTTGACGGGTAAGGTAGTTGCCGATTTAGGTGCTTCTACTGGTGGTTTTGTTGATTGTGCTTTGCAAAATGGCGCAGCTAAAGTATTTGCTGTTGATGTAGGGTACAATCAGTTGGATTGGAAGCTGCGCACAGACCCACGCGTAATTAATATGGAAAAAACTAATGCCCGCTATTTGGAGCAAGATAGCTTAGGCGAAATGGTGGATGTAGTCACAACAGATGTAGCTTTTA
>JAFXJE010000120.1 GCA_017532485.1 Peptococcaceae bacterium
ACCTTTAGTTTCAGGATAGATAACACCGTCAACTACGAAAGTTTTAGATGGAGTATAACCTTCAACGCCGATAAAATCTTTGTACCATTGCTGATATTTTTCAATACGCGCCTTAGCTTCCGGAGATTTACCAGCAATAGAGGTAGACCACGCAAATTGAACTTGTTCGTCACCTTCAAGGTCAGAAGTTTTTACAGCCATTGGTGCATAACCAGGTTTTTCGCATTTTGTACTAGCTACATAAAGCATATCCAAGTCACGTTCATTACTCCATGCACAGCAAGCACCTGGACTAGAACCATCAATAGTGATTAAATTTTCACTATCAATGCTTGGTGGGAAGCTACCACCAGGCCAGTGCATTACTAATGTTTTCATTCCTGCATTAGCTGTTACATTCCACAATGGTTCAGCTTTCATAAATTTAGAAGAAAACGCACCCAAGGTAATATCTCTGTCCGCCTCAGGAGATACATTGAAGTCAATAATACCATGCGTCATTGGATAAGTACCTGTAGCCAAGGTTGCCCACATTGGTGGTGTAATAGTTGGGTTAGCACCTAACATCACTAAGTCCTCACGACAAGAACCCAACTCCATTAATTTTTTTACATTTGGCAATTTTCCTTCATCTACCAAACGTTTGGTGAAACGAGGGTCCATCCCGTCAACACCTAACAACAACAATTTGTTTGTAAAGCCTTTGTTTCTTAACATACTAAAACCCCTTTCCGTTTATAAATTAAAATTATTGATATTATTTCATAAATTATTATAATGCTAATTTTAACAATTTGCAAACAAAATCTACTACCTTTTTAGTAGGCTATACAAAAAAAGCAGCCTCCAAATAGAGACTGCTTTTATTGTTCAAACATACCCCTCCGTCACATTTGGTAAAAAACACCGAATGTGCCACCTCCCCTAACATTTCATTTCAGAGGAGGCTTAAAACAACGACGCCACAGAGGAAATTAACAAGTCTAGATAGGCGACGGAAATTTTCGTCAGGTCAAGGCGGATTTTGATTTTTTCGAGCGACGCGTATTGAACATACGCAAGGCGAGAAAAATCAAAACCAACGCAGAGATGACGGAAATTAACTAGCCATAAGCGTAGGAAATTTTTGATGTGGCTAGGCGGCTTTCTAGTTTCTGAGCGATATGTACTAAACGTACATGAGGCGAAGAAAATAGAAAACAACGACGCCACAGCGAAAATTAACAAGCTTATTACATGGATTCAGTAAAGATTTGGTACGCAGGTGCCCCCTCACAATCAGCAGGCATATCTACACCAAGTAATACTGCTGCTGTTGGAGCTAAGTCTACTTCACGAATATAACGTGTAGTACGGAAGTTTTCTTTGATACCAGGACCTGCAGCCAAGAAGATTGGGCTTAAGGAAGTATCTTGGTAACCATAAGCAGTGGATAAACCTGCACCATGGTCTTCTACGTAGCTTTCATGTACTACGAAAACGATATCAGAACCCATAGGGCCACCTAAACCTAATAATACAGCATCTTTATTGTGTAATGCTAACGCGATAATGCGTTTGCCAGTTTTTGGATGTGTATAACCATACAATTTGGTGATAATTTCTTCTTCCAATTCGTATTTATCTTCAGGGTCTACGATACCATGAGGGTCTCTGCCTTTTACGTTAATATAAATACTGTTGGAACGAGTCATGATAGCTTTTGTTTTTGTCCAGTCAACTTCTGGTAAGTCATTACCGTTTTCATCTTTCTTCATAACGGTATAACCCCAAGATTTGAATGGTTCGTCACATACACCAGTGTTGTCACCTTGTGCTACAGCTTCTTCTTCAGCACAGATTAAAGCATGGTCAGAGAAGATCATGATTGTCCAGCCTTCATCAATTAAGTGCATGAAAGAACCAATGTAATCGTCAGTTACTTTGTAAGTAGCTTCAGCGAATTTAACAACTTCACTTTCATCATAACGAGAAGTTGGACGGTTTTTCATATATTTCATGTAGTTATGGCTTTGTAAGTCAACATTATGCATGTGAGAGAAGATTACTTCTACGCCGTGTTCTTCAATCATGTGGTGCATAACTTTACTTTGCCAGTCAGCAGCCATTGTCCATTGAACATTGTTGCATTTTAAGATTAAATCTTTATCGTTACCACTCATTTGGCTTGTTGGTTGTGGAGGACCAAATTTGTCGGTTACTTCTTTGAATAAAGATTTAGGGAACCATACGCTGTCATCAACGCAGCTCATACCACGAGAAGC
>JAFXJE010000121.1 GCA_017532485.1 Peptococcaceae bacterium
CAAAAAAATAACAGCCCCACCTATGGTGCGACTGTTATTTTCTGGTTGCGGGAGAAGGACTTGAACCTCCGGCCTTCGGGTTATCACTTCGTGCCAACTTGCGGTTCCCGAAAAATTGCTTCGGGCTTCCGCTTTCCTCGCATTTTTCGACCACTGCAAAAATTGTGGCTTTGCTCCTCCTGCCACCGGCAGCGCAAAACCACAATTCCCAACGAGCTCGCTCGTCAGTCTCATAACCCGACGATTCATTTCTTTTCAGACAAAAAAATAACAGCCCCACCTATGGTGCGACTGTTATTTTCTGGTTGCGGGAGAAGGACTTGAACCTCCGGCCTTCGGGTTATGAGCCCGACGAGCTGCCAACTGCTCCATCCCGCGATATGAAGTTAGAAGGTAACTAAATGGAAGGGGAAGGATTCGAACCTTCGAAGGCGGAGCCGACGGATTTACAGTCCGTTCCCTTTGGCCACTCGGGAACCCTTCCACATTCGTTATCAACAGATAATAGTATATATGTTAAAATATCTTTTGTCAAGACATTTTAATCCCTTTTTTCCAAATAATTTTCTAACTTTCGTTTTACCCGTTGCAATGCATTGTCAACAGATTTAACTTGTCTATCTAGGATATCGGCAATTTCTGTATAACTACGCCCTTCCAAATACAACCCCACTACTTGCTGCTCCAGCTTGCTCAACAGATGTGTCATCGCTTCTTCTATGTCGGTAACACCTTCTTGATTAATCATTAGCTCTTCTGGATTAGCAGCTTTACCTACCGTTACCATATCTTCCAAAGTACGCTCGGAGTCCTCGTCAAACACCGGCTTATTCAAAGAAACATAAGAATTTAACGGAATGTGTTTTTGGCGTGTTGCCGTTTTTATCGCTGTAATAATTTGTCTTGTTACACAAAGCTCAGCAAAAGCTCGGAAAGATGCCTGCCGGTCATCTCTATAATCCCGAACAGCTTTATAAAGACCAATCATACCTTCTTGAATAATATCTTCTTTATCCGCCCCAATCAAAAAATAAGTTCTGGCTTTGGCACGGACAAAGTTTTTATATTTATTCATTAAGTATTCCAAAGCGATAACATCGCCGACTTGGGCACGCAAAACAATTTCTTCATCGGACATTTCCTCTATCACTGTTTCGTTCAGCAGTGTTATCTGATCCATGCTGTAATCTCCTTGTATCATATTATCTCTCACTTTTGAGTATAATTGTAATTTGATTATTTGTCAATAATTTCCATTTTATTTTTTATCTTGATGGATAAGTTTTTCCAAAGCTGCCCTTACTTCTGGATTTAATTGGTCTTCCAAGCGATTGGACACATATACTTTTTGTTCAATATGCCGATGGTGTTCTTTTTCCGTCTGTTTAATTTCGCGCAATAATTCCATCGCAGAAATTCTGAATGCACCCTTGCCCCAAATCGTTTCCTGCTGTAAACGGTCAGAAGTGGCAACATAGACTTTTTTATGTTTGGGGATTTGTGCTGCCAATCTTTCGATAGCCATATCTGCAGTTACATTTTCTTTAGTGTAAATAATTTCAATACCACCTCGCATTTCTGTCGAACCAATATTTTGCTTTACTTGGTACGCATCAAAAACCAAGATGATTTTTCGTTTAGTCATAGCATGATGGCTAATCAAAATTTCTGCCAAGCGGTCACGGGCATGCTCTAAATTTTCTTCTTTCAAATCTTGTAATTCAGGCCATGCTCCCATCATATTGTAGCCGTCTACAATTAAATATTCTTCCATAATTATTTCCCTATTGTTCTCTGTCTATGCACCTCGTAGAGCAAAATACCAGCTGCTACTGAAGCATTCAACGAATTAATTTTTCCTTGCATCGGGATAGAAACCATAAAATCACAATTTTTTTGTACCAAACGGCTGATACCCTTGCCTTCATTGCCAATTACAATTGCCAAAGGACCAGTCATATCTTGTTTATACATTGGCGCTCCATTCATCGCTGCACCGGCAATCCAAACGCCACGTTCTTTCAATTCTTCCATAACTTGTACCAAATTGCCAACACGAGCTACTGGTACATGAGCAATCGCCCCAGCAGAAGCTTTTGCTACACCTTCAGTCAAAGCCACTGCACGCCGTTTTGGAATAATAATCCCATGCGCACCGACAGCATCCACATTACGCATAATAGCACCTAAATTATGAGGGTCTTCCAATTCATCTAAAATAACGATTAAGGGTTGCTCACCTTTAGCTTCTGCAATTTGTAAAATTTCTTCCCATTCAATATAATTAGCTGCGGCAATAGAAGCTGCTACACCTTGGTGATTTTCACCAGCAAACATCGCATCTAATTTTGCTCGTTCAACTTCCTGCACAATAATTTTCTTTTCTTTGGCTAAAGCAATAATTTCTTTTACCGAACCCTTTTGTTCACCTTTCGCCAACCAAATTTTATTAATAGTTACATCATTACGCAAAGCCTCTATTACAGGATTGCGACCGAAAATATCACTCACTGTTTTCCCCCACTTCAAACATTCTATCTACTCAGCATATTTTTTTCGCATAGCGCCTGCTTGTCCACAAGTATAAGTTCCTTCCTTACAAGTTCCATATACACACGGAGGCAAAGCGTTCTTATATAATACGCTGGATTTTTGTCTCAACAAATCTAATTTTCGTTCTGCTATATCTCTAATTTCCCACTGAGCATTACGACAAATTCTTTCGCGCAGCATTTGGCAATCCATTCGAGCATTACTGCTCATTACTACTTTTACTTGTTGGCAGTTGAGCAGAAAATACATCCAACGCCCATCTTCATAGGTCGCTGCCAGCTGCTGTTGAAATTGACGAAAAGCTCGACAAAGTGCTAAATAATCTTCTTCAAATTTACTGCCAACAACTGTAGGTGGTACAACCACATTTCTTGACATATCTACCAGCAAATCCTGCCAATTTTCACGATACATACTAGGCAGACGATGTCTAACCTGCTGATGATAAGTTACTAAACTGAACATCATCCCGTATGTCGTTCTCGCCTGTTCAGCAATACTTTCGTGACCATAGCCCAACACTCTGCCAACTACCGCAGCTGATTTTTCTTTCCATTCTTCACCCCAGCCTGCCAGCACTTCGCTAGGCGCTTTCGCCATAGTACTGGTCAGAGCTCCCAAACCAGCCTTCAACTCCGGCTCGGCAAAGCCATGTAAATAAACGACTGGTTCTGTCACTGTAATCCGAGCTAAGTCCTCTTGATAAAAATCACTAATTTGCGTTTTATCAGCAGTATCTTTAGCCAGCATGACGCAAACTTGCCCTAATTTTTTCGGCAAACAACCCAAAAGAGCATCTTTAATTTCCGTAAATAAATTTTTATATGGAGTTTGGGCAAATAACGCAAACCAATCCAACAATTTATCGCCACTCATAGCTACCGATAAATTAGTCTGCATAGCCAGTGGCAAAATATAGCGTGCATCTTCTACCGGAATACCATATTGATAGTATTCTGCCTTCGGACGCCCCTTAAACTCCTCCTTAATTACAGACATTTCACTATACAAATCGAATGCCTGCTGCAAGAGTTCTTCTGCTTGTTTTTTTTCTTCTGCTGTCAATTCAGGTAAAAGATAACCGTCAGCCGACATGGTCACATAACGTTGACTTTGCTGCACATAAGAATTTTTTAACTCACAAAGCATAGTGCTATGCCAACGATTGATACCTTCTAAGACAAAAGATACATTATAAGCAGCTAAAATCACTCGCAAAGTTTCTCCACTCAATTCTTCATTTTGTTGCTGCAGCCAATTTTCTACACGCACTAATCCATCATCTTCATAATTGCTGAGTCGCATCACTTTACCTCCTTTTCTACTCGACAACTTCTTCGATTTGCTCTAAAATCCAGCCTAAGCGTTCATAATCTTTTTTCAAATACAAATAACCGACCAGTGCTTCTAAACCTGTACTGCGTCGATAAGTAACTACATCTGCATTTTTCGGTACTTGACCCGACTTTGTATTTCTGCCACGTTTGGCAACTGCCAATTCTTGTTCAGTCAAGTTTTCTTCAATACGTGCCAGCAAATTAGATTGGGTATTATTATTTACCCGTCTGATTGCTAAACGATGTAAATTATGCACCTTGACACTTTTATCCAACAAACGTTGCCGTACATATAATTCGTAAACAGCATCGCCAATATAAGCTAACGCTAAAGGCGGCAATAATTCCGGATGCTGTTCTCCTTCTAAACCAAACATCACTTTTTCCAGCATAAAAAGGGTACACCTCTTTTTTGGTCAATATTGTTTATTATAGCACAAATTAAATAACTAGACCACCATTACAGCCAATAATTTGCCCTGTAATAAATTTTGCTTCCTCACTTGCCAAGAAATAGACTAAATCTGCAACATCCTGCGCTTCTCCTAAAATACCCAGAGGGGTTTCCTCTTTGAGCATATTAACTGTTTCAGTATCAAATTGACTATTCATCGCCGTCTGAATAAACCCTGGTGCTACACAATTCACCCTAATGCCAGAAGGCCCTAGTTCTTTAGCCAAAGCTTGGCTCATTGCCTGCAGTGCGCCCTTCGCCGCAGAATAATGAACTTCGCAGGAGCCGCCTACTTGTCCCCACATCGAAGAAATGAAAATTATCTTTCCGTTTTTTGCACTAATCATCGCCGGCAAAAAAGCTTGCGTACAATAAAAAGCTCCATCCACATGAACTGCAAACATATTATGCCATTCTTCCGCTGTAATGTCAGTAAATAATTTTTGTTGAGCAATTCCAGCATTATTGATTAAAATACCGACTTTTCCCCATTGGGTTTCGACTTCCTGCACCATACGTTCTACCTCAGTTTGTTGGCGCAGGTCAGCCTGCACCAACAATACTTGAGCATTTTGTTTACGCAATTTCGCAGCAATATTTTCTGCTTTTTCTTTACTTTGAAAGTATTGTAAAACCACAGGATGGCCTGCTAGAGCAAATTTTTCAACAATCGCTGCGCCAATGCCTCCTGCCCCTCCGGTTACCAAAACTATCTCTTTTTTCATCTTTCCAGTCCCCTTACATAATTAAGAGCTTGGAACTTTTGTCCCAAGCTCTTTTTATGGAACTCTCTTTTATTCTTTTTTCCAAGTAGTCCCTTGTTTAGTATCTTCCAAAACAATACCGATTTCGCCTAATTGTTGACGAATTTGGTCTGCTAAAGCGTAATTTTTATCAGCTCTTGCTTGTTTACGCAAATCAATCAATAAATTCATCAGACTATCCACCAAACCATTATCTTCTTCTGCCTTAACTGTAAAGTCCAACCCCAAAACTGTTAATAAGGCTTGGAAAATTTCGTTGACTTTCGCCAACGCAGTCTTATCCACTACCTCAGAATTTAAATAAGTATTGATTTCTCTTACCATATCAAATAAATTGCCACTAGCTAAAGCAGTATTAAAATCATCATTCATTGCATCCTCGAATGCATCTTGAATAGCTGTTACTTTAGCTAAAATTTCTTGGCCACCAGCTTCGTCCACACCTGTGTTATTATTTTTCAGTTGATTTTGCAGAGCTGTATAGCAATTTTTAATTCTTTCCAAACCTTTTTGTGCCACTTGTAATTTTTCATCATCAAAATCAAGTGGACTACGATAATGTACAGACAACAAATAGAAGCGAACTGTCTGAGCATCAAATTTAGCTAAAATATCACGCAGCAAGAAGAAATTGCCTAGAGATTTAGACATTTTTTCTTGATTAATAGTAATAAAACCATTATGCAGCCAATAGTTAGCCATTGGTTTACCAGTTACACAGCAGGTCTGAGCAATTTCATTCTCATGGTGAGGGAAAATTAAGTCCTGCCCACCACCATGAATGTCAAACTGTTCACCTAAATATTTTCCACTCATTGCAGAACATTCGATATGCCAACCAGGACGACCATTGCCCCATGGACTTTCCCAATATGGTTCACCAGGTTTCGCACTCTTCCAAAGTGCAAAGTCTAATGGGTCATGTTTACGGCTATCAACCTCTACGCGCGCACCTGATTGTAAATCATCAAGATTTCTACCGGATAATTGACCGTAATCTGCATATTTACGTACAGCAAAGTAAACATCACCATCCAACTCATAGCCATAGCCAGCATCAATAATTCTTTGAATAATATCAATGATTTCTGGCATATGTTCGCTTACTTTTGGATAAACACTAGCTTTTAAAACATTTAAAGCCTCTACATCTTTAAAAAATTCATCAATATAACGAGCTGCCAATTTAATCGGATCATCATTTTCTTCTTGTGCTCTCTTGATAATTTTATCATCCACATCAGTGAAATTTTGAATATAAGTTACCTCATAACCACGATATTGCAAATAACGGCGCACTGTATCAAAAACAACAATTGGTCGTGCGTTGCCCAAATGAATGTAGTTATATGTGGTTGGACCACAAACATACATTTTTACTTTACCTTCTTCTAAAGGACGAAATTCTACCTTCTCATTACCTAGGGTGTTGTGAACATAAATTGGTTTATTACTCATGACGAGCCTCCTCATTCTTTTGATTTAGTTGTTTTTCTATCGCAAATATTCTTTCCTGCAAAGCATCAATTAAATCTGCCACTGGGTCAGGCAAACTATTATGCTCTAAATCTGCTTCATGTCTAGCTTGGCGTTCAGCATCTTTTTTTAAACTAACACCATCTTTAACTACTACCTTCCCTGGAATGCCGACAACAGTACAATTATCTGGCACCTCTTTTAAAACTACCGAACCGGCACCAATTTTAACATTGTCACCCACTCGAAAAGAGCCTAATACTTTAGCGCCACTACTGATAACTACATTATTCCCAATAGTTGGATGGCGTTTGCCGCTTTCTTTGCCGGTACCACCCAAAGTAACGCCTTGATAAATAGTTACATCATCGCCAATTTCAGCAGTTTCGCCAATAACAATTCCTGCACCATGGTCAATAAACAAGCGACGACCGATAGTTGCCCCTGGATGAATTTCTACC
>JAFXJE010000122.1 GCA_017532485.1 Peptococcaceae bacterium
CTACACCAGCTGCACAAGTAATGGCTTCAGCAACAGAAGAAATTCCAATTGTAGGGACAGCAATCACAGATTATGTATCTGCAAATTTAGTTAATAGTAATGAAAAACCAGGTTTAAATGTAACAGGTACTAGTGATATGAATCCAGTAGGAGAGCAATTGGATTTATTGCTGCAGTTGGTTCCTGATGCTAAAACAATTGGTGTTTTATATACTTCCAGTGAAGTAAATTCACAAGTTCAGGTAGCTGCTTTGAAAGCTAGAGCTGCTGAGTTGGAAATTAATGTTGTCGAAGCAACAATCTCTAATGTAAACGATATTCAGCAAGCAGCACAAAGTTTAGTAGGCAAAGTGGATGCAATTTATTTACCTACAGATAATAATATTTCTTCTGCTATTACTCAAGTTGTAGCTATGACAGAGGAAGCTGGTTTGGTTACTGTCTGTGGTGAAGCTGCTCAGGTTAATGCCGGTGGGACAGCTACTTATGGTATTGACTACTACAAATTAGGTTACCAGACAGGTGTTATGGCAGCAAAAATATTAAAAGGTGAAGCTACACCAGCTGAAATGCCTATTCAATTTATGGAAGCAGAGGATTTATCTGTTACCTTAAATAATGATTCTTTAACTGCCTTAGGTGTCACTGTACCAGCAGAATTAGCTGAGACAGCTGAAATTGTAAAAACAGCTGAATAATTTATCAGAAAACGGTTTGTTTACTGTAAAAGTAAATGAACCGTTTTTATATAATAAATGCTTATAGGTATAGTTTCGATTTGCAAAAATAACTTTAATGAGTTAAAATGAAAAAGATATATTTGTAGGATGGAAGGGGATTTTTATGTACAACTTAGTCATTTCAACGATTTGGCAAGGTCTGCTTTGGTCCTTGATGGCGTTAGGTGTTTATTTGACCTATCGTGTATTGGATATTGCAGATTTAACTGTGGAGGGCAGTTTTCCTTTAGGGGCTGCGGTAGCAATATCTATGATTGCAGCAGGATTTAATCCATGGCTGGCAGTTTTAGGTGCTTTTTGTGCGGGGATGTTAGCAGGTGTGGTAACAGGTTTATTGCATACTAAATTGCAAATTCCAGCTTTGTTAGCTGGTATTTTAAGTATGATTGCACTTTATTCAATTAACTTGAGAGTGATGGGAAATAAGGCGAATTTATCTATTTTACGCATGGATACAGTCTTTACACCTTTTATGAATTTAGGGTTAAGTAAAAATGAAGGCATTTTGGTTTGTGGTTTACTTGTTGTTGTTGTTATCGTTTTAATAATTTACTGGTTTTTTGGTACAGAATTAGGTGCGGCAATTCGTGCTACAGGTTTCAATAAACAAATGATTAGAGCACAAGGGGTAAATACAGATATTACTGTTATTTTAGGATTATTAATAAGTAATGGTCTTGTTGCTGTATCTGGAGCTTTAGTAGGTCAAAGCCAAGGTTATGCTGATGTTGGCATGGGTACTGGGACAATCGTAACTGGTCTTGCCTCACTGATTATTGGGGAAGTTATTTTTGGCACAAGAAGTTTTAAGAATTGTTTGATTTCCGTAGTTTTGGGTTCTATCTTATACCGTGGTGTAATTGCTTTTGTATTATGGCTGGGCATGAATCCAAATGACTTAAAATTGTTAACTGCTATTATTGTAGCAATTGCTCTTTCCTTACCACTAATGAAAAATAAATTGAGTGCGAAAAAGAAAGGGGTTGCTTAAAATGTTAGTTGTGGATAATGTTTGGAAAACATTTAATGCAGGTACAGTGAATGAGAAAAAAGCTTTACAAGGTTTAAATCTTCACTTGAAACCCGGAGATTTTGTTACCGTTATTGGTGGTAATGGTGCTGGTAAATCCACTATGTTGAATTCCATTGCTGGTGTTTTTTTTGCAGACAAAGGTAAAATTACTATTGATGGTGTTGATGTAACCAAGGACCCTGAGTATAAAAGAGCTAAGCATATCGGTCGTGTTTTCCAAGACCCTATGTTAGGGACTGCGGCAGGGATGCAGATTGAAGAAAATTTAGCTGTGGCAAGTAGAAGAGGAAAAGTGCCTGGTCTTGCTTGGAGTTCTAAAAGCAGTGAAAGAGAAAGATTTAGAGAACTTTTAAAAGAATTAGATTTAGGTTTGGAAGACAGGTTAACCAGTAAAGTTGGCTTGCTTTCCGGTGGTCAAAGGCAAGCTCTTACTTTGTTAATGGCGACTATGACTAAACCAAAGTTATTACTCTTAGATGAACATACAGCTGCTCTTGACCCTAAAACAGCGGCTAAGGTATTAGACTTGACAGAAAAAATTGTTAATCGTGATAAGTTGACAACTTTAATGATTACTCATAATATGCGTGATGCTTTGCGATGTGGAAACCGTTTGATTATGCTGCATAATGGGAGAATTATCATTGATGTTGAAGGTGAAGAGAAGAAAAAATTAGATGTGCCGGATTTACTGAAAATGTTTGAACAGGCTTCCGGTGACGAGTTTGCTAGTGATAGAGCACTACTAGGTTAAAGTATAAGGCTGAGACAGGTTATTGTCTCAGCCTTTTTAATTGATATCAATGACATCATCGGTATAACGAGTATCAATTTGCTGCATATATTGAAGAGCAATTTGATAACATTGTTCGACATGGTTACGACCTAAGTAATTCATAGCGGCAAAGCTAATTCCAGCTGAAGCTGCTTGACCAATGAACGGAACAAATTTCCCCGCTTGTTTAGCAACAAGTTTACTGCTGGTCTTTTTCAATAAATTGCGAACTAAAGTAGTTGTAATTGTTTTACCAACTAATTCGTTACCGACAGAGGAAATAATAACTAAGAGTACTTTTTTTCTTTCCATATCTAAAGCTTGAATTTGTTTTTCACTTAAACCAAATTGAAGATTTATTTTACCCAACAATTCCGCCATAATTGCCATATCAGCAGAAATATCAACACCAGGGATAGGTACGGCAGCAGCAGCTCCTGATAATAAAGAACGTCGGTTAACTAAACGAAGACATTCTTCTCTGCGTTGTTCCAATTCTTCTATTGTTTTTGGAAAGTACAATATCTTCGCCTCCTAAATTTAAACAAATAAATTTTCATTACTTCATTCTATCAAAAAAAATATAATTCGTATATATATAATAACAGGAAGAAAAAAGTAAATTTGAGGTGAATTTATGTTGAAGGTTGGAGTGATTGGTTCAGATTTTTTAATCAATAAAAATAGAGAAATATTACAAGAAAAAAATTGTCAAGTAATAGCTTTGCAGGAAGAAAAACAACTTCATCAGGTTGATGCTGTAATAATTACTGGGTGGCAAGAAAAAGATTATGGAGCAAAAATTAATAGCTGGGCTGAAGAACTAAGAAAAATGGAAAAAGAAAATATGGTAATGTTAGCAATTGCGCATGGCTCAATTGCTATGGGGCAAAAAGGAAGATTAAAGTTAATGGATTATTGGAGTACAACTCTGTCTACAGCTCCAGTATATTTACCTTTAGAAATATCAAGCTTGGATCATGTTCGTTTTACGGCTTGTTTCTTGCAGGACATTCGTTTTACACATGTAGCTCCTAATTTAGGAATTCTTTGTTGTGATAAACAGCGTGGGCCGATTATTTTACGACAGGGGAATTATTTGGCGTGTAATTATGTGGCAGAATTGACAAAGAAAACATATCTTTATGATTATTGGCTGGAAATGGTATTATCTGCGAAAATGACTTGACAGCGACCTTTTTTTAGCGTTAAATATTAATTAATTGTAATAAGGGGGAAAGGTAATTATGCTAGATATTAAAATGGTACGTTCTAATCCAGAAAGTGTAATTGCTGCGATGAAAAGAAGAGACATGGATTTAGATTTATCCGTTTTCTTAGCTTTGGATGAAAAACGCAGAGCACTTTTAACTGAAGTTGAACAATTAAAAAACACAAGAAATACTGTTTCTAAACAAATCGGGATGATGAAAAAAAATGGAGAAAATGCTGATGATTTAGTAGCAGAAATGAGCAAAGTAGGGGAAACAATTGCTGACTTAGATAAACAGGTGGCAGAAGTTGATGCTCAAATGGAAGAAATAATCTTAAATATCCCAAATATTCCTCATGACTCTATTCCAGATGGTGATGAAAGCTGTTACAGAGTAGAACGTACTTGGGGAGAACCAAAGCAATTTGATTTTGAACCATTAGCTCATTGGGATATCGGTACAAATTTAAATATTTTGGATTTTGAACGTGCTGCTAAAGTAACAGGTGCGAGATTTACTTTTTATCGTGGTTTAGGTGCGCGTTTGGAAAGAGCAGTTATTGCATTTATGTTGGATATGCATACAGAAAAGCATGGTTATACTGAGCTGATTCCACCATATATAGCTAATCGCGCTAGCATGACAGGTACAGGTCAGTTGCCAAAATTTGCTGAGGATATGTTTAAACTGGAAGGCTTGGATTATTTCTTAATTCCAACAGCAGAAGTTCCTGTAACTAACTATTATCGTGAAGAAATTTTGGACCATAAAGAATTACCAATTAAACATTGTGCTTTCAGCCCATGTTTCCGTGCAGAGGCTGGTTCTCATGGTCGAGATACTAGAGGTATTATTCGCCAACATCAATTCCATAAAGTAGAAATGGTTAAATTTGCTCATCCTGATAATTCTTTTGATGAGTTAGAAAAATTAACAAATGACGCAGAAGATGTATTAAAAGCTTTAAACCTGCCATATCGCGTAATTACTTTACCGTCTGGTGATATTGGTTTTTCTTCCTGCAAAACTTACGATGTGGAAGTATGGTTGCCAAGTTATCAAGCATATAAAGAAATTTCTTCTTGCAGTAACTTTGTTGATTTCCAAGCAAGAAGAGCTAATATTCGCTTCCGCGATGAAAATGGTAAAGTGCAGTTCGTGCATACCTTAAATGGTTCTGGTTTAGCAATTGGACGTACAGTTGCAGCAATTTTAGAAAACTATCAACAAGCTGATGGTAGTGTAATTATCCCTGAGGTGCTGCGTCCTTATATGGGTGGCAAAGAAGTAATTACTAAATAAGAATTAGAAATTTGAAAACAATAAAGGTCGAGACATATCAATCATAGTCTCGACCTCTTCTTTTTGTATTTAGTTAATAATATAATTTACAGGGCATTTGACAGCATAAGATTTAAGTTCGATAATCCATTCTTGCCACTGTTCTTTGTCTATTTCCATAGTAAAAGCCGTTTCGTGATTGTTATTTTGTGGTGGGTTAAAATCTAAACTTAAGTGAAAAGTAAAGATGTAACCAAAATCTGTTACCTCATCTAAAGAAAAATAAATCATAGGCTCTTCACAGTCAAAAAAATTACTTGTAGCTCGATTTTCGGCTATAGCTTGTAGCCAATCAATAAAACGGTACATTTCACAAGCTAACATAGCTGGTGCGGTGGTACTCCACTGATATTCCGGTGTTTTAAGTGTCAAAGTCATATTCAGCCAATTGGCTTCGTAATAATTTTCGTGATTATTTGGATATTGATAACCATTAATGATAATGGAAGCTTGGTTTTTTCCAGGTTGTCCAATAAACATACACATACACCTCTAAATATCAGATTAGTCTTGTCCTTTATTATTAAATGAATATTTATGATTGTCAACTACTTTTGTGTGGAAAAGCGAGAAGAAACATCATAAGTAAAATTAATGATGAGCCTAAATAATCCATAGTGGTCAAATTAAGGTCAAGCCAAAGCACAGAAAAAAATGCTGAGGAAAGTGGCTCAATACAGGCAAAAAGACTGGCATAAGTGGCGCCAATCATGGTGACACTGACTAGATAAAGGTAAAAAGAAATGAAAGTAGCAAAAATAACAATAAAGAAAATAAAAAAAACAGCTTTGATATCTAAATTACCAGAAAATTGCCAAAATGGATAAAGGGTATTTAAACATATCCCACCAATAAGCATAGACCAACCGATAACAATAGAAGATCCCCATTGTTTTTGTAGTTGACCAGGGTACATAGTATAAAAAGCCATGGCAACAGCAGAGAGAAGTCCCCAAATTAAAGCTGTTGAGGAGATATTTAGAACTTTAAGATTGCCATGGGTAACTAAAAGAATTGTTCCGATGACGGCGAGAAAAACAGCAATTATTTCTAAAAAATAAGGCAGCCTCTTTTGCTGAATGGCACTTACAGCAACAACTAAAATTGGAAAAAGATATTGTAAAATAGTTGCTGTTGGGGCATTGGAATAGTTGATGGAAACAAAATATGTTAGTTGGACAGCCATAGTGCCAAATAAGGCAAAAATAATTAATTTAATGGTCGCTTGACGATTGCGAAAAATAATTAAAGTCATTTTTCGATTATTGAAAAGGCAAATAGTTAACATCAAGCAGCCAGAAACTAAAAGGCGAACGGTGACTAACCATTGAGGGGTAATACCTCGTTGCTGAAAAAGGTATTGCCCAAAAACACCAGAAATACCCCATAAAATGCCCGGGATAAGTGCTAGCAAAGCACCTAAAAGTTTTGTTTTTAAATTTTGTTCATTCATAAAATATCTGCTCTCTTTATTTTTTTAAGATTATTTATGATAAGGTTCTCCTTTGATGATACGATAACTGCGATAGAGCTGCTCAACTAGAATTAAGCGCATCAGTTGATGAGGAAAAGTGAGCTTAGAGAAAGAAAGAAGATAGTCGGCTTTTTGGAGAAGTTTTTTATCTAAGCCAAGAGAGCCACCAATCAATAAAGTGATATGGCTTTTTCCTTGCAAAGCCAATTGTTCTATCTTGTCAGCTAGTTGTTCAGAAGTGACAGCCTGTCCTTCAATGGCAAGAGCAATTAAGTAAGTATCTTCTTTGATGTGCTTGCGAATACGGTCGCCTTCGATTTCTTTAATTTGCTCTTCTTCAGCCAGCGATGCGTTATGTGGAGTTTGCTCATCGGCAACTTCAATGATTTCGACATCAGCATAACGCTGCAAGCGTTTTAGATATTCGCCAATTCCGTCTTTTAAATATTTTTCTTTTAATTTGCCAACGGTAATAATTTGAAATTTCATAATTATAATCTCCTATATTTCCCAACGACCATTAAAAGCTTTAGCTAAGGTAATTTCATCGGCATATTGAATATCGCCGCCTACGGGCAGACCTTGAGCTATTCTGGTAATTTTAATACCTAAAGGTTTCAGTAAATTGCTGAGGTACATAGCCGTAGCTTCACCTTCGATATTGGTATTGGTAGCGATGATAATTTCTTGAATAGTTTCATCTTGCAGGCGAAGCAAAAGTTCTCTTATTTTTAGTTGCTCAGGACCGATACCATCGATAGGTGAAATAGCACCATTTAAGACATGATAAAGGCCCTTGAATTCATGAACGCGTTCTAGCGCCATGACATCACGGGCATCCTCAACAACACAGATAATGCTTGGGTCACGATTAGGATCGCTGCAAATAGGACAAATATCTTGATCGGTGAGGTTATAGCATATCTGACAATATTTGATTTTTTCTTTGGCATTGACAATCGCTTTTGCTAATTGATAGGCCTCTTGTTTTGGCTGTTTAAGAATATGAAAAGCCAGACGTTGAGCAGATTTGCGACCAATACCAGGCAATCTGGCGAAGGAATCAACCAGATTGCCTAAAGCATCAGAATATTGGTCCATTAGAATAACCCACCCATACCACCAGGTAATTTCATGCCGGCAGTTAATTTGCCCATTTCGGTGTTGACCATATCTTGAGCTTTGCGCAAAGCTTCATTAACAGCAGCCATAACTAAGTCTTGAACCATTTCTGGATCATCTGGGTCTAATACTTCCGGTTTAATTTCTACGGATAATACTTCATTAGCACCGTTGACGACAACTTTAACAACACCGCCGCCTGCTGTAGCTTCAACCGGAGTTTTTGCTAATTCTTCTTGCATTTTGTTCATTTTTGCTTGCATTTGCTGCATTTGTTTCATCATTTTTTGCATATTTGCACCCATGGAAAAATCCTCCTTGAAATTAATCTTTGATTTCAATAATATCACTGCCAAATAGTTTAGCAGTTTCTTCGACCAGGGTCAACTCCTGAGGAATATTTCCCTGTTCATTTTCTAATTGAGGCGATACTTTAACAGCCTGACCTACAGCCTGACTAATAATTTGTTCTATTTTTCGAAGATTATCTAGTTGACTGACGGTATTATAGTGGAATTTGTATTGTGCTGGAAAACGAATAATCAGCTCACCTTGTTCAAAAGTCACGGGTTTTGCCTCGGTTAAGAAAGCGTGGAGTTTAATGCTTTGCTGTCTAATTTGCTGCATTATTTCGCCCCATTGTTGAATTAAGCTGTCACTTGCAATCAATTTACGAACTGGCTGTGGTGCAGCAGGTTTAGCTACTGTAGTTGTCTGCTGGATTTGGATAGGTTGCGCTTGTTGTAAAATTAAATCAACTAATGCTGTTTCTAAAAGAATTTGTGGTTGATTGGAATAGCGCAAATCTTTTTCTGCCTCACTTAAGCGATTAACTATTTTACTTAGCTGTGGTAAAGATAGTTGTTTGGCTTGCTGACGAGCAAGAATTAAAATATTTTCGGAAAGATTGATTAGCTGTCCGTCAGCAGCAACATTCAACATTAACAACTGGCGACAATATTCAATAAGGTCGCGTAAGATTTGTTTCATTTCTTTACCGGATGCAGCAAAACTTGTTAATAGGTCGAATAATTTTTGATAATTTTGCTCGAGAACAGCTTGTAGTAAGGCGGCAGTATCTTCTTCACTGATAGTACCTAGAACCATTTCTACATGGCTAATTTCTACTTGCTTGCCGGCAAAGGCGATACATTGGTCAAGGATACTGATAGCATCGCGCATCCCACCAGAAGCTTTGCGCGCAATAGTAGTCAAAGCAGCCGGTGAAATGCTAACATTTTCTTCGGCGACAATATCTGCCAAATGTTGACGAATTTCTTCAGTATTGATTTTACGAAAATCGAAGCGTTGACAACGCGAGAGTACTGTTAAAGGAATTTTTTGTGGGTCGGTAGTAGCCAAGATAAATAAAACATGGCTAGGTGGCTCTTCCAGTGTTTTCAGTAAAGCATTGAAGGCTTCTGTGGTTAGCATATGAACTTCGTCGATAATGTAGACTTTGCGTTTACCTTGAGCAGGTGCAAACCTGATTTTATCTCGTAAATCTCTGATTTCGTCAATTCCACGATTGCTGGCAGCATCTATTTCTAGAACATCTAAAAAACTTTCTTGATTAATAGCCAAACAATTTTCGCATTGATTACAAGGTTCTCCATCTTGTGGATGCAGACAATTTACAGCTTTTGCTAAAATTTTGGCTGAACTTGTTTTGCCTGTTCCTCTAGGTCCACAAAATAAGTAGGCATGAGCAAGGCGGTCGGCGAGCAAAGCATTTTTTAAAGTTGTGCTGATGTGGTCTTGACCTTTAATTTCAGAAAATCGTTGAGGTCGGAAGACGCGATATAAAGCACGATAGGACATGGATAACACCACCTAAGAAAATTGGTAAAAACTAATAGCTTTTTATAACAATGGAGAAGCCAGACGACAGAAAGCTTCTTTTCCTTTTTGAATAAAACCTCTGTTTTTAAATTCTTCATAATTTAATTGACGGCAATCAAGTAAATCTTGTTCGAACATAGTATAAAGTTCGTTAACGGTCTGTTTATCATAAATAAAAGCGGTAATTTCTGAATTAATATTAAAGCTGCGAATATCTATATTGGCAGTACCTACCGAAGCAATTTCATGGTCAACTAGCAAAACTTTGGAGTGAATAAAAGATGGTCCTGGTTGTTTGTCATAAAAATATACTTCTACGCCCATTTCCATAACTTCTTCCAAATAAGACAGAGAAGCTTGGTAAACGATGTAATGGTCACGAACAGACGGGAAAATAATTTTAATTTTCACACCTGATAAAGCTACTGTTTTGAGAGCTGTTAAAAGTGCTTCATCTGGGATAAAATAAGGAGTTTGGATATAGACAGTTTCTTTAGCTTGGGCTATTGCATAAAAGTAAGCTTCATAAATACTTTGGTGTGGAGAGTCAGCACCAGAAGCTGCAATTTGAATAATACTGCTGCCTTTTATATTACAAAAATCAGGGAAATACCGTTCCGCAATAAGTTTTTCTTTGGTCAAAAGCAGCCAGTCTGTAGTAAATACTGTTTGTAAAAAATATACAGCAGGACCTTCAATACGCAAATGAGTGTCGCGCCAAAATCCTAAACGAGAATTTTGATGGACATATTCGGGACCAATATTTAAACCACCTATATAACCTATACGACCATCAATGACACAAATTTTACGGTGGTTACGGTAATTTAATTTACGGTGGATATAAGGAAAACGTGCTTGAACGAAAGTTTTTGCCTGAATACCAGCTTGACGCATTCCTCGCATAAAGAAAGGGTTTAGATAAAGACGCCAAGAGCCGATATCATCAAAGAAAATACGAACCTCTACGCCTTCTTGAGCTTTGCGAATGAGTAAAGAACGCAGCTCCCGAGAAAGTGGACAATCTTTAATAATAAAATATTCCAAGTGGATATGGTCGGTAGCCTGTTCAATATCTTGCATCATCTGACGAAATTTGGCTGTACCTTCAGTAAAAATCTGCACATGGTTATTAGCTGTGATAGGTGCGTAGCAAGAACGCAGCATCATGTGCATAATATTTTTGTCGATGATATCAAGATCTTCATCAGTATCAAAGAAAATTTTTCTTTGGCTAGCTTCGGCGCGAAGCACATCAACATCAGCAGGGTCAAAAATAGCTTTTACTTCTTCTGACTGCAAATAGTCATGAATTGTTTGCTGGCGAGAACGCCATTTTTTGGTGCGCAAATTTTCACCGAACAATAAGTAAAAAATTAAACCGATACCGGGTAAAAAAGTCAAAACTAATAACCAGCTGATAGTTTTTGCTGGAGAACGTTTATCAAAGGAGATAGTAATAGCAATTATATAGCTTAGCAAAATTAAAATCCAAGATACTTCAAAAATAATATAGTGATTAGAAAATAAAAAATCCAGCATATCTTTGCCTCCTTCGACAGCTATTATACCATAAAACTTGTTAAGAAAAACGGAAAATATCCTTAAATATGATATGATATAAAAATGTTTTTGCTTGCTCTTAAGGACTTGGTATGGGATAATTATTGCAGAAGTTTGTGAAGATAGGGATGGACAAGCATGAAACCTAAAATAAAAGAAGTAATTGTCGTTGAAGGTAAGGATGATGTCAGTGCTTTGCGGCGAGCAGTTGAGGCAGATATTTTAATTACGACAGGTTTAGGACTGACAGAAAAACGCATTGAAGAAATCAGGGTGATGGCTGAAAGACAGGGTGTAATTGTTTTTACTGATCCCGATTTTCCAGGTGGAAAAATTCGACATATATTGAAAGATAAAATTCCAGGTTGTAAGCACGCTTATATTACTAAAGATGAGGCTAGATGCCCCAAAACAGGGAAATATGGTGTAGAATATGCTTCACCGGAAGCTATTTTACGGGCGCTAAAGGCAGCGAAGGCCGAACAACAGGAATATGAAGTTATTTATGAGTTAAATGATTTGGTGCAGTGGGGGTTGGCAGGTTTACCAGATAGCGCTGTTAGACGAAAAAATTTGTGTGAGCAGCTTTCTATTGGTGAGTGTAATGCTAAGCAACTTGTGAAAAAATTGAATAGTTATCAGATTAGCAGAGAGGAGATAGAAAAGTTATTATGAATTTGAAAGAGCGTCTACAGAAACATGATTTCAAATTTAAAAAGAAATATGGGCAAAATTTTATTAGTGATGGAAATTTGCTGCAAAAAATCGTTGCTGCCGGAGAAGTAACAGAGCAAGATGTGGTGATTGAGGTAGGACCTGGAGCGGCAACTTTAACTAGAGCTTTGGCTGAGAAAGCGAAAGCTGTTATTGCTATTGAGATTGACGGTGATTTGTTGCCCATCATTGAAGAAAATATGGCTGATGTCGATAATTTTTATTTAGTGCATGGTGACGCGTTGCAAATCAATTTGGATGAATTGGTAAAA
>JAFXJE010000123.1 GCA_017532485.1 Peptococcaceae bacterium
AGCCGTTCCTGCCAACGCATCATGCCGCATATTCATAGGGCAAGTACCGGAATGAGCACAGTCACCTAACACCGTAATTTTCATTCGCGTAGGTGCGGCTATATAATCAACTATCCCAATATCTATTCCTTGATTTTCTAGTATAGGTCCCTGTTCAATGTGCAGCTCTATAAAAGCAAATGCTTTTTCTAAATATTTTCTATCTTCTGCTAAACCCATAAAGTTGTAGCCTAAACTGCTGATGGCTTCATAAGGTGTAATTCCCTCACTGTCTGCATAACTCTGTAAACTAGCTATATCCAAACTGCCAGTTAATAATTTACTCCCGATAGTTGAACAATTAAATCTGCTGGACTCTTCTCCACGAAAAGCCAGCAATATCAAATCACGCTGATGGTCTACTTTATTTTCCTGAATTAATTTTAAAGCATGAAAAGCACTCATCACTCCCAATGTCCCATCATAACGACCTCCATTAGGTACAGTATCCAAATGCGAGCCAAAAACTAAAGGTTCATCCTTAGTGGTATTAACTGTTGCTTTTTTAGTCAACCACAAATTTCCTGCTCCATCCCAGTGTACTTTTAAGCCCATCTCTCTACCCATTTTCGCCAAACATTGATAAGCGCTTTCATCCACAACGCTATACGCCAGACGATTCATCCCGCCTTCTTTGTTCTCACCAATGACAGCGATTTTTTGAAAACTCTCTTGCCATTCATCCCACAGAATATTCATCTCTCATTACTCCTCTTTACCCTGCAAGTTACACAAAAATTCTACTCCTTTTTTTTCTTTTTGACCAGTGTATTTTTATCATTTATTTTCAGCCAAAAGTATGTTTCTTACTATATTTGGGGATATCGAAAAAATCTTTACTAAATATGGTGAATTAAGTAACACAATGGTTACAAAAGCTATTTTTGCCTTTTCTTTTTTTCTTATTTATGTTAGACTATCGTTGGTCTAATTAGGTAACACTAGATATAACTATTTCATATATTTAATCGATAAAGAAAGGTGGCGAATTGCAGAATACATTCTGCATCAAACCCATGGATAAATCGGCCAATAAGTTCTTAAAATTTTTTGAAGAACAAAATAGTAAAATGTACTTTTTCATCAGTATAGCTCTTGTCTTGGTTATTGGTTGTTTCACAGCCTTTTCCATGACAACTTCTTACGCAGTATCTATTGACGACAAAGTTGTTGGTTATGTCAGCTCTACTGAAAGTTATCATACAGCTTTAAATACTGTCCAAGCAGAAGTAGAAACCGAAACAGGTATCGAAATTTCTAGTTCTTATAACAAGTTGGAAATTACACCATCTCATAAATTATTTGTTGATACTTTAACAACTGATGAATTAACTGCAATTATCGGCAGTAAAGTAGATTGGTTAACTGCCGGTGCTTTGTTAAATATCAATAATGGTGAAATTCAATTTGCACTGGCTAGTGTAGAAGATGGACAAGCAATTTTAGACGAATTAAAAGCCGAGGCTGTTCAAAATCAACAAGGTGCTTTAATCAAATCCGTAAGTTTCCTTGAAGATGTTTCTTTAGAAGTAGTTAATGTTCGTATCGAACAGTTAGAGAATAAAGATAATGTTTTAGCTCAAATCAGAGCTGGCAAAGAGGCTATCAAAACTCATACCGTTGAAGAAGGCGAGTCTTTGTGGCTGATTGCTCACAACAATGACTTAACTGTCAAAGAATTACAAGAATTAAACCCAAGTTTAAAATCTGATTTATTACAAATTGGTCAAGAATTATCCTTATCTAAATTAGTTCCACTGGTAAGTGTAGTTGTAACAAAAGAAGTTACTTTAGAAGAAAAAATTGCTTACAGCACTGAATATAAAGAGTCTGCTAAATTATTTAAAGGTGAAACTCAAACTGTTACCGCTGGTGTTGAGGGTAAAAAGTTAGTTACTTACGAAGTGAAAGAAGCTAACGGTACTGCTTTGGAAAAAGAAATGATTGACGAAGTTGTTCTTTCCCAACCAGTTACAGCAGTTGTTAATAAAGGTACTGCTACTGCAGCAATTGCCTCTCGTAGTTCTGGGGTTACTGCTGGTACAGGTGCTTTAAACTGGCCAAAGACAGGCAAAATTACTTCTCCTTATGGTACTAGAAGCCGTGGTTTCCACAACGGTATTGATATTGCAGCTAAAACTGGTGATAGAATTTCTGCTGCTGCTGGTGGTAAAGTTGTTTTAGCTAGTTGGTCTGGTGGTTATGGTAACTGCATTTTAATTGACCATGGCAATGGCATGAAAACTCGTTATGCTCACTTATCTGGTTACAATGTAAAAGTAGGCGATATCGTAACTCGTGGTGAACAAATCGGTCGTGCTGGTAATACAGGGAATAGTACCGGTCCACATTTACATTTTGAAGTAATTGTCAACGGTAAAACTAAAAACCCTATTAACTATTTGAATTAGAATATTATGAGGTTGGGACAAAGTCCCAACCTCTTTTTGTTGCCCCACAGCCTTATTTATGTTATCATTGATTTATATGTGTATCGCAATAAGGAGGACTTTTTATGTATGATGTATTAATTATTGGTGCTGGTCCTGCCGGAATGACTGCAGCTATTTACGCTGCTCGTGCCGGCCATAAGACTGCCATTGTTGAGTATGGTGTACCTGGTGGTCAGGCTGCTACAACAGATATGATTGAAAATTATCCCGGTTTCCCACAAGGTATTTCCGGACCAGAATTGATGATTAAATTCTTTGAACAAACCCAAACTTTTGGAGTTGAAATGATTTATGAGCAAGTTCAATCTATGGAATTAACTCAAGAAATCAAGAAAATTACTACTAATATGCAAACTATTGAAGCCAAAGTTGTTGTCATTGCTTCTGGTGCTAAACCAAAATTATTAGGTGTCCCAAACGAAAACCAAATGCGTGGTAAAGGCGTTTCCTACTGTGCCACTTGTGATGGTTTCTTCTTTAGAGACCAGCCAGTAGCTGTGGTTGGTGGTGGTGATACTGCTGTAGAAGAGGCTATGTACTTAACTAAAATGTGTTCTCATGTTACCTTAATTCATCGTCGCGACCAACTGAGAGCTAATAAATTGGCTCAAAGTCGTGCTTTAGCTAATGAAAAACTAACTATCATTTATGATACTGTTGTTGATGAAATCATTGGTGAAGAAAAAGTACAACAATTAAAATTACGTAATAAAAAGACTGATGAAACTTCTCTTTTAGATGTAAATGGTGTCTTCATTTTTGTTGGTTATAGTCCAAACAATGACTTCTTCTGCCCTGAATTAGAAGTTGACGAAGCTGGTTATATTTTGACCAACGAAGATTTAAGCACTAATTTACCTGGTGTTTATGCTGTCGGTGATGTACGCCGCAAAAAGCTGCGCCAAGTTACCACTGCTGTAGGTGATGGTGGTGCTGTTATGCACGCTATCGAAGAGTATTTGGCTGATTAGTGGAGGATATAAATCATGATGAATCGCAAAAAACAAAGTGCAGTCGCTAAAGCATTTTTAGTAGTTTTGGTTCTTATGCTTTCTGTTGGTTTATTGCTTCCTTCTTTTGCATCTATTTTCTACGCAATGTAGTAATAATAATGAGGCTTGAACAATCAATTGTTCAAGCCTCATTATTATTACTGATATTTTATTGCTTCTATCGTCAATATTTGGCTAGCCAACCCTATTTTTTGCCCTCTTACTATTTGCTCCCCTGAAGTAACCTCTACCTGCGTTAAACCACGATAAATCAATTGATATGTACCCTCATCAATTACTACCACATTTTCCGCAAATTCTTGATAAATATTTGTTACTGTTCCATCTAACGCTGCCGTAATCTCTTCTTGGCTCAATTGATAAACCACGCCTTGATGATAACGATAATCACCAAAACGTTCATCAAAATTAACTCCAAAATTGCACAAAACCTTTCCTTTACATGGCGACCGATAGGCTGGCAAGTCCAATGGATTGACATATATTGCTTCAGGTAAATTAGGCGCACTTTCCACCAACAATTCCTCTTCGGCTTCCAATGGAGGTTGAACCTCTTGCTCTACTGTCGCAACGAGATTCTCAACCTGCAATTCACTTTTATCTGCAATTGATTGTTTTTCTTCTTGCCAATAAGCATGGACATTCATCCCCAGCAAAAAAGCAAATATTCCGATAACAAACCAATAAGCTTTTGTTTGTTTGCTAAGCCAATTCAAATAAGCAAAATTCCCATTTTTCAACATAGCACCATCCTCCTTGCCCCTAGTATAGACAAGTGTTGGTACATTCATACATTTATCTCTGTACAATAATATTTATATTTTCTGCTGCAACATCATCTAGCAAATTTAAAAAATTATGCCCATATTGCCCCAAAACAGCCAACAATAATTCTTGGTATTCAACTATAATTTGCAGTGGTTCACTCCAAACACTCAGCGTATCCCATAAAGCATCCAAATTATGACCATGCCATTCCGGCAAAGCTAAACCATCAGCAAACACTTGATATAAATCTTCTTTACTGAAAAGCAGATCACCCTTAATCACTATCTGTTTCATTCTGCTTCTTCCTCCGTTTTTTCTCCGTATAATTGCTCAAAACTTTCATAATGGTCATTGGTGTAAAAAATCAAACCATCATTGGAATAGACTAGTCTTTCCGCATTGCGATAACCGCCTTCATAATTCACGTCACATTCATAATATTTTCTCCCTTTCGCTTTCGGCAGCAAACCTTCTCGATTGCCAAAAGTATCGCCACCTATACTCATTCCAGGAGCTACTTCATGCAAATTACCCTCATTGCTTTCCCAGCCCAACTCACGTGCTTCTTGCTTAGTCAAATAATTATCCGGCAAATGACCGTAAAAATGAAGATACTCTGCCACTTCCTCTGGTGTATTATAATGACCTTCTTCCACCACAACAGTTTGTAATATCTCTGCAGCAACTTCTTGTTGTTGCCCCTCTGGATTTCCTACTGCCACAGCGTCATTACTGCAAGCAGCACCAAAACACAATGTTGTAATTAACAACAACATTGTTAACATCAATAATAAGCTTTTACGATTTTTAATTTTTCTAAACATATTCTTTGCCCCCTCTTAAAGTTTATTTTAATAAATTAATTTTATTGTTGTCAAGAAGTGGTACTCTTTCTCCTTGTCTTTAATTACTTTTTTCGATATAATATGATTAATTGTTTCCTTATTCGTGATTTCTAGGGAGGTAACTTATGCGTTTAGAACAATTTCAATATGTAGTAGAAATTGCCCATTGTAAATCTATGTCGAAAGCGTCAAAAAAACTATATATTACCCAACCTTCATTGAGTACAGCCATTCAAAACTTTGAAGATGAATTAGGGTTCCAAATTTTTAAGCGTTCCTCCCAAGGTGTTACTTTAACTGACAAAGGAGCTATCCTTTTAGATATTGCTGAAAATATTGTTAAATATGTTGATGAAGTAAAGGAGCTTTCCAATCCTGACAACCAATTAAGCAGCAATGTAATTATTTCAGCTATTCCTATTGTTTGTAATTCTTTAACTATCACTTTAATTGAACGCTTACGCCGTCAAGAAAATAATATTAATCTGCAAATTCAAGAGCTGCGTCCAACTAAAGTTTTACCGTCTCTTTTATCTGGTTCTTGTGATTTAGCTTTGGGTATCTATTATACCAGCACTAAAGAGCAAATCTTACAAGAAGCACTTCGGAATAATATTACCATCGAACCACTTTTTGAAGATACCATGTATGCTTTTTTACCACGCAACCATGCTTTTGCCATGCAAGATAGTGTTGCTGTATCTGATTTATTGGATGATACTCCTATTTTCTTTAGCGACCATATGCTCATAGATAATACTGATGATAGCGAACCTAAAGATTCTGAAGTCAAAAATCATTATTATAGTTTTAATGACCGCAACACTATTAAACAGGCTATTTCGAAAGGATTGGGCTACTCTCTTCTCCCTCGTCTAATGGCTGTAGATGATGTTTATGTAAATAGCGGTATGGTCGTTCCTCGTCCTTTAAGTGACACAAATATTTCCTTAACTATTTTCCTCGCTTATCCAAGCAAACATATCTTAACTAAAGCGGAACAACAAGTTATTACTACTTTAAAAGAACTTTTTGCAGATATTCAAAAACGTTTCGCCGATTCAGAAAAAGACTACCAACAAGAAAAACATGGCGACCACAATCACTTGATTTTCTATTAAAATAATAATATATCACAAAATGTTGCTCAGATTTAATTTATCCGAGCAACATTTTTATTTGCAAAAAATAAAAAAATTCCTGAGGCTCTGCCTACCTCAGGAATTTAATGTTTTAATTATTCAGTTGTGTATGGAAGTAAAGCCATTACACGAGCACGTTTGATTGCAACTGTTAATGCACGTTGATGTTTAGCGCAGTTGCCAGAAATACGTCTTGGTAAAATTTTACCTCTTTCAGTAACATATTTCTTTAATTTTGCTACATCTTTGTAATCGATGGTTTCAGCTTTATCTACACAGAAAGCGCAAACTCTTTTTTTCATTTTTCTTGGGTTGCGTTCACGTTTTGCCATGATTATATCCTCCTTTTAGAAAGGTAAGTCATTATCGTCAAAAATAATTTCTTCACCTAAGCCAAAGCCGGCATCCATATTATTACTTGGACGATAATCTTGTCTGCCTGTGGAAGGAGCGCTACTGCCGCCTTCTTTTGGCCCCACAAATTCAATTTGTTCTGCTACAACTTCAGTAACCCAGCGTCTTTGTCCATCATTACCGTCATAGCTGCGAACTTGCAATCTACCTTCAAGAGCCATCAACTGACCTTTTTTAAAATAGTTTGCTACAAATTCCCCTGTTTTCTGCCATGCTACACAATTAATAAAATCAGCTTCGCGCTCACCATTTTGGTTAGCAAAACGGCGATTAACTGCTAAAGTAAAGCTTGCCACAGCGGAACCACTCTGAGTGTAACGCAGTTCTGGATCTTTAGTCAGACGCCCTATTAACATAATTTTGTTCATTGCGGACACTCCATTTTCTCGAATAAATTATTCGCCAACTTTTGTTGTTAATTGACGTAAGATACGGTCGTCAATTTTCATCAAGCGTTCACATTCGTCAACAGCTGCGGATGGACCGTTGAAAGTAACTAATACATAGAAACCTTCACGATACTTTTTGTCGATTTCATAGGCTAATTTACGTTTACCCCATTTATCGGTTTTCGCAATTGTTGCACCTTCTTTTGTGAGAACATCATTAAATTTTTCAATAACAGCATCAATAGCATCTTCAGCTACTTCTGGTTTAATGATGTACAGTAATTCATAATCACGCATTGTGTGCACCTCCTCCCCCCGGACTAATGGCTCTGACTTTATCAGAGCAGGGATTTACAAGTTGAAATTATAGCATAATTAAAATTCTAATGCAAGGCTATTTATTATACTATAAACAATCTTTATCAGCTTGCCCTATTATCGCTTTAATAGACTTTTCCAATTTCACTCGTGGTATCCAAACTTGATGATCACAAGTTATACAACGCAAACGGAAATCCATACCTACTCGCAAAATTTCCCATTTGTCTCCACCACAAGGATGCTTCTTTTTAGTTTGTACAATATCGCCTACCTTTAAGGATAAAGCCATCTTCCTATTCTCCTTTAGTCATAAGCTGTAATTTTGGATAAGAAATTTCCACACCCGCTTTATCTAATTCCATTTTAATTACTTTACGCAATTCTCTTTCAATCACAGCTTGCGTCCAGTTAAAAGCAGTAAAGGTTGTCCGCATTACAACAGAAGAATCAGCCAGTGCTACTACCCCTAAAACATTTGGTGTTTCGTCAAAATCTGCACTAAATCTTTCGTCCTGAGCTACTTTAGCACAAGCTTGTTCTAAAACTTGCCAAGCACGGTCGATATCTTCTTCGTAAGCAATTCCTACCTCTACATACCCACGCTGTGCAGCACGACTGTAATTAACTACATTACTGATTTGCCCATTGGAAATAACCATTAATTGACCATCATAAGTCAAAATTTTAGTAGTTTTCATCCCAATTTCTTTAACTTCACCAATTATGCCACCTATTTGTACCCTATCACCTACAGCATATTGATTTTCAATAACAATAAAAATACCACTCATCAAATCCTGAACAATACTTTGCGCCCCAAATGCTACAGCTAAACTGGCAATCCCTGCCCCAGCAACAATTGTGGTGATTGAAAACCCGACCATATCTAAACAAGTAATAATTCCAATAAAATACAGTACATAACTTACAATACTTTTAAACATTTTAGCCAAAGTATTTAAGCGTTTTTCCTCTATCAAGTCACTTTTCTCGCTTAAACCCGCAGTAAAATTATTTTTAAATATTTTGTCAATTATGCGACAAGCTACCTTTCTTAAAATAAGTACTGCCAAAATAACTACCATCATTTTAACAGCAATACCTATCCATCCTAAGAGAACTTCTTGGGAAAACATATTTTTCATTGCCTGCACAAAATCACTACTTACACCTACTGTTTTAACTACTTCTCCTGTTGTTCCTGCCATAATGTTTACTCCTTCTTCTACTCCAAATCATTGCATTATCTTCTGCTGCGACATCTAAAGCATATAAAACTTCTTCCATCGTTTCTCTTACTAAAGTATCTTTTTCACGACATAACGCTAAGCGCAACGCTGGACAAACCGCAGTAATATTGCCACGCCTAAACGCCTCAACGACTAGCAGTCTAATTTGCCAATGCTCATCCTGTAAAAACTCTTGTAATATTTGCCAAGTAAATTCTACCCCCAAAGTCACCAATGACTCTACAGCTACTTTTTTCAACAAATATTCCTCGCTTCTAGCAGCTTCAACTAAAATAGGAATTACACTCCTATCTCCAAAAGCACCTAAAAGCTGTACCACCATAATCTTACCATTTAGCCCAGTTTCGGGAAATTTTTGCAAAAGCAATGGCACCATCCGTGGACCTAAACCACTTAAGATAGTATGTATCCTAGATGCCAAAAATTGCTCAGGTTGTTCCAATGCAGCCAACATCGGCTCAATAATTAATTCTGGCTGCTGCTTTTGTAAAGCCCCTGCAGCTGCTAAACGCAAATTCTCATCAGACTTGCCTAATTCCAGCATCAAAAAGTTAACAGCTTCTTCCTGATAAAGATACGCTAAAGCCTCTATTACTTGAATTTTTTTCTCTTGAGCCAAACGATCATACTGATTTAATAATCTGTCCAAACAGTCACTATAAGTTGCTCTGACTAAATCACGCTGCGCCAAATCATCTAAAGACTGCCAACTTTCCCAAAAAACTTTTTCTTTTTCTTCTTGGCTCATCATCTCTAAAGCAAATCTGTATTCTGGCAATTGTTCTCGTCGCATAATCCACTGGCTCGCTAATTGTTCTTCCTGCAAAGTCAATTCTTCGCGTTGTTGTTTTTGATACTTCTTGCTTCTAAATGGAATCATCCGAAATCACCCCGTTATTTTTTCACGGCTTTTCCATTTAGATAATCAAATCTACTCCCCTGTTTTGAATTTCGAGCAATAAATTCTGCATCGATAGCATCTTTTATTTTCCACCAACTAGTATCCCAATTACAAAATAATAGATTATCTTGAGGGCCTTTTCCGACTAAACGCTGAATAACAATTTCCGGATTAAGATATTCCAAAAAGGTAACTACCCGTTGCACATATTCTTCTAAAGAAATAATCGTAAATTCGCCTGCTTCATAACGCCGCGCCAACTCTGTACCGCCGACAATATACAGCGAATGTAGTTTCACAAAGTCCACACCCAAAGCTGAGATGATTTTAGCTGACTCAATTACATCTAATAAATCATCACCTGGTAAATTCAAAATAACATGAGTAGTGCAATGCAGCCCATATCGTTTAATCCGCAAAACTGCGTCTATATATTCTGCTAAAGTATGCCCTCGATTAATGTCAACCAAATTATGGTAATTAACCGTCTGTAATCCTAATTCAATGTCAACATCTAAATTCCTGCTTTCTTTGAGCTCAACTAAAAACGACAAATACTCATCATTTACGCAATCAGGACGTGTTGATATTGCCACACCAACCAAATCCTCATCATCAGTAGCTTCTAAAACGGCTTGTTTAAATCGTTCAAAAGGCATATACGTATTACTGTAAGTTTGCAAATAGCTTATAAACTTATGCGCACTAAAACGTTTTTTATAAAACTCTTTATTTTCTGCTAACTGTTCAGCAATTGTTTTCGTATCCGATAAACACTGAAAACCTGAACCAGTAGCATCACAAAAGATGCAGCCACCTCTGCCTACCGTACCATCCCTGTTGGGACAAGTTCCTCCCGGCAAATTAATCGGAAGCTTATAAACTCGTTGACCATATTTTGCTTCCAAGTAAGGAGCATATTCGCGATAATCTGCCATCTATCCACCACCTTTAACCTAATAATTTTTGACTTAGAAAACTTAAAATGTCTGACTCTGCTAAAACCCCTTGATTCCCCAAACCTAGAATACAAATACCACTATACAAAACAGTTACCGTTAAAACTACTAAAAAGACTGTTACTGCTAAACCACCAAATCTATCCAAAAGTCCAATAACAGGAAGGCTATGGATAAATCCAGCAAAAATTTTACCAAAAAAGGTCAAGAAAAGACAAAAAATCAACCACAAGCCAATAAAACTTAAACCTTGCAAAAGACCTTGGGCTAAAGTCTGAGCAACCGTATCAGCCATTGTAATAAAAGCTCCTTGGCCTATTTCATTAATTTGCAGCTGGACATTAGTCAAAATATTTTCCTGCAAACCTTTCGGTAAAGGCGAGTTTTCCAAATAGCTGTATAACTTACCCAAACCGTCCATGCTAGCTACCATTTCCGAAAAATCTTGAGGCATAGGTAAAATGTTTTTAATATGTTCTGCCAATATATCTATAGTTTGGAATTGTAGTTGAATATATTCCGCTGTAGGCTTGGCCAAAATATATCCTAAAAATAGTGCCAATATATTACCTAGTAAACCAATCAAACTTTTCATTAGTCCCAATCGGAAACCATATACTGCTGCAATTAAAATAATCACCAGCAAAATCAAATCAACCATCGATTTGCCTCCTTTTCCCTGGTTTCTTGCTTATCATAACATATCTCGCCTTTGGAGAGAAGAACGGTTGACAAATTTTTTTCTTTCCCATAAAATAAAAATGCTTATTTTTCCAAGATACGGAGGATTTTTATGAAAAGAATTTATTTTCTTTTAACTGTATTTCTTTTAGCTTCTCTACTTCTCATAGGATGTAGTAATCAAAATAATAACAAAGCACTTTCCGCAAACTCACCAGAAGAACTTGCACCTGTTAATACCAGTAAATGGGTTCCTTATACAGATAAAGTCGGCAGCTTCAGCTTAAATTTCAGTAACCAATGGACACAGCAAGATACCTTGGCTGCTCAATCAATCTTTTTGGATTATCCAGATTTAAATGCTGCTGTAAAATTCCAGCGCTATAATAAAGATATTCTTGCGATGCAGAATGTTACGACTATGGAGGGTTTTATCCAGCTGCATCATCAAGCCTCTATTGGCGCTTTGTTAGCTATCGCTGATGATTTAGCTGATGTACCTCCAGAAAATGTAGGCAAGGAAGTAGCACACGCTCAAACCTTTTCTTATGCTATAGAA
>JAFXJE010000124.1 GCA_017532485.1 Peptococcaceae bacterium
AAAATTGAAACGCATGGAATTAGAAGATGAATATATCGAAATTGAAGTAGAAGATACTAATGCAATGAATGATATGCTGGCTAGTATGGGTGTAGATGATAGTGCCAACAATTTTGGCGATATGTTCAGTGGCATCATGCCGAAAAAAATGAAAAAACGCAAAGTAACTGTTGAGCAAGCTAGAAAAATTTTAGCACAGCAAGAAGCTGAAAAATTAGTTGATTTTGATGATGTAAAACAGGAAGCTTTGTATTTAGCAGAAAATCACGGGATTATCTTCTTGGATGAGATTGATAAAATTGCCAGCAAAGGTAATACCAGTGGTCCTGATGTTTCTCGCGAAGGGGTCCAAAGAGATATTTTACCTATCGTTGAGGGTAGTGTAGTTAAAACAAAATACGGTAATGTGAAAACAGACCATATTTTATTTATTGCAGCCGGTGCTTTCCATGTAGCAAAGCCTTCCGATTTAATTCCTGAGCTGCAAGGTCGTTTCCCTATTCGAGTACATTTAGAAGATTTAACCCAAGAAGATTTGGTACGAATTTTAAGAGAGCCAAATAATTCTCTGCTTAAACAATATCAGCAATTAATGCAGGCAGAAAGAGTTCAGTTAACTTTTGATGATGAGGCAGTAGAAAGAATTGCAGAATTAGCTTTTGAGTTAAATATTCAGGAAAACTTGGGGGCTAGACGTTTGCATACTATTTTAGAAAAATTATTGGCAGACATTATGTTTAATGCAGGCAGCAATGATGAAGATGAAATTGTGATTACTGTAGATTATGTAAATGAACAATTAAAAGATTTGATTGTTAATCGTGATTTAAGTAAATTTATCCTGTAAACAGCCGCAGAAACTTTCGCAATAAAGAAAGAGAGTGGAAAAAATGAAAATTACTAAAGCAGTTATTCCGGCAGCAGGTTTAGGCACTCGTTTTTTACCAGCAACAAAAGCTCAACCCAAAGAAATGTTACCTATGTCGACAAACCAACAATTCAATACATTATTGAAGAGGCGGTAAACTCTGGGATAACAGACATCTTGATTATTACTGGCAGAAATAAAAGGGCTATTGAAGACCATTTTGACCGTTCTATTGAGTTAGAGTTGGAATTGGAAAGAAAACATAAAGATGCATTATTACAAGAAATTAAAGCAATTTCCGATTTGGTCAATATTCAATATGTAAGACAGCAAACCCCAAAAGGTTTAGGTCATGCTATCTTGTGCGCTAAAAATTTTGTTGGCAATGAGCCTTTTGCTGTATTATTAGGTGATGATGTTGTAGATGCCGAAGAACCTTGCTTAAAACAATTGATGCAGGTTTTTGAGGAAAAAGGACAAACTATTTTAGGTGTCCAACAAGTAGCAAGGGAAAATGTTAATAAATATGGTATTGTTTCTGGTGAAAAATTAGGAGAGCATCTGCATTTGGTGAAAACTTTGGTCGAAAAGCCTGATGTTGAAATAGCTCCTTCTAATATAGCTATTTTAGGCAGATATATTATTACACCGGACATTTTTCCTATCTTAGAACAAACTGAACCGGGAGCTGGCTTAGAAATTCAATTAACGGATGCTCTGAAAGAATTGGCTAAGATAAAGGAAGTATATGCGTATGAATTTTCAGGCTGCCGTTATGATGTCGGTGATAAATTAGGTTTCTTAAAAGCAACCGTAGAAATGGCTTTGAAACGTCCTGATTTACATGATGATTTTATGGAATATTTAATGAGTGTAACAGGTAATGTGGAGCAAATCTACTGTAAAAGAAGTTAATTTGAGTTATAAATTAAAACACGAAAAAATGCGTAAAAATGGGAAAAAAATTCTTGCATTAGCATTTTAGATGTGTTAATATAATTGACGGTGTAAGTACACACGCTTGATGATTTCGTTCGGGAGAGCCGCAAGGTCCGAATGGAAGATGACTTGAGCGGAGGAAAACAATAAAATCTAAATTTGAAAGGGGTGTTTGAAATGGCAGTAATCTCTATGAAACAATTATTAGAGGCTGGTGTACATTTCGGTCATCAAACAAGACGTTGGAACCCTAAAATGGCTCCTTACATTTTTGCAGAAAGAAACGGTATCTATATTATCGACCTGCAAAAAACAGTTAAAAAAGTGGTAGAAGCTTATGACTTCGTTCGTGAAGTAGCAGCTACCGGCAAACCAATCTTATTCGTTGGTACTAAAAAACAAGCACAAGAAACTATCAAAGAAGAAGCTTTACGTGCTGGTGAGTACTTCGTAAACGAAAGATGGTTGGGTGGTATGTTAACAAACTACCAAACAATTGAAAAACGTATCAAACGTTTAAGAGAGTTAGAAACTATGGAAGCTGAAGGCACCATGGAATTATTAACTAAAAAAGAAAGAGCTAAATTAAACGGCGAAAAAGAAAAATTAGAACGTTTCTTAGGCGGTATCAAAGATATGCCTGAATTACCAGGTGCATTATTCGTTATCGACCCAAGAAAAGAAAAAATCGCTGTTAACGAAGCGAAAAAATTGGGTATTCCAGTAGTTGCTATAGTAGATACAAACTGCGACCCAGATGATGTTGATTATGTAATTCCAGGTAATGATGATGCTATCAGAGCCGTTAAATTATTAGCTTCCGTTATCGGTGATGCTGTATTAGAAGCAAAACAAGGCGAAAGCATGGATACTACTGAAGCTGCAGAAGCTGAAGAAGTACAAGAATAATTAGCATATAGACAGTTGCATAGGGTAACCATTGGTTGCCCTATTGTTTTCTAAAATATCTTACTAATATCCCTTAAGGAGGAATTTACAATGGCTGAAATTACCGCAGCATTAGTAAAAGAATTAAGAGAAATGACAGGCGCTGGCATGATGGACTGCAAAAAAGCGTTAACTGAATGTGATGGCGACATGGATAAAGCTGTTGACCACTTACGTGAAAAAGGTTTAGCATCCGCTGCTAAAAAAGCTGGTCGTATCGCTGCTGAAGGTTTAGTTGGTTCTTATGTTTCTGCAGATAACAAAATTGGTGTTATGTTAGAAATGAACTGCGAAACTGACTTCGTTGCAAAAACAGATGAATTTAAAGCATTAGTTGCTGATGTAGCTGCTCATGTAGCTGCAACAAAACCTGCTGATGTTGAAGCTTTAGCTGCTTCCGAATTAAACGGTCAAACAGTTGCTGCTTTAGTTACTGAAAAAATCGCTAAAATCGGTGAAAACATCTCCTTACGTCGTTTTGCTTTATATGAAACAGATGGTATCGTAGCTACTTACAGCCATGCTGGTGGCAAAATTGTTACTATGGTAGAATTAAAAGGTGGCGATGCTGCATTAGCAAAAGATATCGCTATGCAAGTAGCTGCTGCAAAAGCTTCTTACTTAGATCGTACACAAGTGCCAGAAGCTGAATTAGCTCATGAAAAACAAATATTAACAGAACAAGCTCGTAACGAAGGCAAACCTGAAAATATCATTGCAAAAATGGTTGACGGTCGTGTAGAAAAATACTACAAAGAAGTTTGCTTAGTTGACCAACCATTCATCAAAAACGATGATGAAACAATCAGCTCCTTATTGAAAAAAGCTAACGCTGAAGTAGTTCGTTTCGTTCGTTTTGAAATGGGCGAAGGCTTAGAAAAGAAAAACGAAGACTTTGCTGCAGAAGTTGCTGCACAAATGGGTCTGTAATTTTTCGAATATAATTAGAAAAATTGAGAGAGAGTTTGGAATTATTTCCAGGCTCTCTTTTTTTGTTGCTGCGTTAAAATTTGTTGCTTATGGTTAAAAGTTAACGGTGTTAAAAAATTTCTTTCGGACAATTTAAGGATGTAGATATTTTGAAGATGGAAGGTGGAGCAGAAAAAAAGGGGTGACTAATTTGTCCAAAATCTTCAAAATAATAACTTGCTCATTTTTAATAACTGTTTTAGTGATTACGGTTCCGTTAAGTAAAGAAGAGAATGAGGTAAATGAGACAGCAGCACTCACTTTGAGTTATTCAGAACAATTATTGAAGACTATCCAACCTACCTATAGTTTACGCATTTTTGAAATACTTGATACAATGTCCGATGTAGAAAATACAGCAACTGAACATTATCTCTATCCAGGAGGACAATCTATAGGTATTTTATTGCGTACGGATGGTATTTTAGTGGTAGGTCAATCTGCGATAATAGATGATGAAGGGAATATTTGCTATCCTGCTAGTAAGGCTGGTATAGATATTGGTGATATTATCGTCAGCATTAATGGAATACAAGTGAGCCATGATGACCAACTAGCCTTTTTAGTTAATCAATTTGGTAGTCAAGGTAAGGAAATTACATTGCATATCAAACGCAAGAATAAGGAAATGGATAAAGTGATAGTTCCTGTTTATTGTCAAGAAAGCAAAAGTTATCGTATCGGTCTTTATATTCGTGATAATGCCGGTGGCGTAGGTACTTTATCTTTTATTGATGCAGAGACAGGAAAATATGGTGCGTTAGGGCATATGATATCTAATCAAGATACTCAGGAAAAGATAGATATTATCAAAGGTAAATTAGTTTTAGCTGATATCGAAGGTATTAAAAAAGGTTTAGAAGGATATCCTGGGGAAAAAATAGGACGTTTCGTTGACAACCATTCTTTAGGGACAATAGAGCAAAATTCTTCTGCTGGTATTTATGGTAAATTAATTGATGAGGAATTTTTAGCAGCAAATCCTTATCATCAATTGATGCCTACAGCAGCAATATCAGAAATCCAATTAGGTGAAGCAGAAATTTTAACAGTGCTAGAAGGAAATAAGGTGGAAAGCTTTAAAGTAAGTATTGAAAAAATAAAACCTTATGATAGAGAAGGAAAAGGTTTGGTCCTAAAAGTGACAGACCCAGTATTACTTGAAAAAACAGGTGGCATAGTTCAAGGGATGAGTGGCAGTCCCATTTTACAAAATGGTAAAATAATCGGTGCTGTTACTCATGTGTTAGTAAATGACCCAACAAAAGGGTACGGGATATTTATTGAAGATATGTTAGAAGCAGCGGAGTAATTTTAAGCAGGTAATGTAATGAAAAATCATTATATTACCTGTTTTTTAGTGATTGGAATTGCAAGCAAACAGCAAGAAATATGAAAACTACGCGGTGTTTCTTTGCTATAATCTTATGCGGAGAGGAGGAGAACAATGGAAAATCTTATTATGAATATAGAGATAGTCATTGACTATATTGAATCTCATCTTGATGAAAAGCTTGATCTGGAAAAGGTGTCAAAAGCTGTTCATTATTCGAAATACCACCTGCACCGTATGTTTTCCAATACGCTAGGAATGACGATTCACGACTATGTGCAGAGACGTCAGCTGACAGAAGCTGCAAAGCTGTTGGTATTTTCTTCTAAATCGATCATTGAAATTGCTTTTTTCTGTGGTTATGAAAGCCAGCAAGCATTTTCATCTGCCTTT
>JAFXJE010000125.1 GCA_017532485.1 Peptococcaceae bacterium
CACCTGTGCGCAGTTTATTTCCAAGATTATGACGCTTTAAATAGAATTTAAAGGCCGTTTCATTATGAATTAAACCTTCTGATTTTAATAAAGAAATAATATCATTGGCAGTGCTTCCTTCAACAATAGTAACAGCTATTTTTTCTGTATTATTTTTATCTGCTGGTTTTGTGTCAAAAAGATACGACAAAACTGCCATGCCCATAATAGCAAGTACAGCCAAGATAATAACAGCAATTTTTCCTCGTGTAGTAATTTGTAGATGTTGAGATGATTGTTGAGTATTCATAGCTTCCTCCTTTATCCAATTACAAGTGCTATTATACTACAAAACAACATTAAATACAGTAAAAATACATAATTTTTCGAAAATTTTAAACTCCCCTAAAAGCTGATTTAGGGGAATTTTTTGCTTATAGACCATTTTCAATTGCTTTTTTTAAGACTGTTTCTGATAAATCAGAAATATTATCTTTATGTGTGCAAGTTTCTTTAATTTTGTCCAATATTTTTGGAACTTCATCAATTAAACGGTCATACACTGCACGATGATCTACAACTTGGAAGCGAATATCATTTGTGCCAACCAGCAAAAAGCCTACTGGCTGTACAGATACGCCTGCACCAGCACCACCACCAAAAGGAGGCTGCTGTTGCCTGTCCTCTGCTTCCTGTTGTTCTTTAGGTAATGTAAAATGTGTACCCCCTGAAGCAAAACCACAACACATTCTAGATACCGGAATAATTACAGTACCATCTTTGGTCTCGACAGCATCACCAATAATCGTGTTGACTTCAACCATTTGTCGGATATTCTCCATTGCTGCATCCATCAAGCTGCCCACGCAATCTGTTTTCATTATTCACCCACTCCTTCAGTAATAGTTTTAAACTGTACATAAGAATAAGGATAAGATACCCAAAGGGAATATAAATTATACCTTTCGCTGCAATCTGCAGCATTTTTTCTTGGAAATTAGGCTGATAATCAATCGTCAGCCATTCTCTCCAAGCAGGAGGTAAATTTGCGATAACCGCCCAAAGCAAACCATAACTATATGCTGTAAAATCAGGCCTGCTAAAGCCTGCCGAACAATTTATCGAACAATGCTTAACAAAATATTTTCCCTGTAAATATTGCCAAATATCTTTACTGATATTTACAAGCTTTTGGATAGGGATATCCAAAGAAAATCCTTCTTCTTTTTCTTTGTTTTCCCCAAAGCTTTCTTGACTAAAATCCTTGTTTTTATGCAAAAACAAATATTGTATGCGAATATTTATTTGCCATGTTTGTTGCTGATGAAATTGGAGTGTAATGATAACCGGAGCATAAAGACAAAAAAATACAAGAAAAAAACTACTTACTAAGAGCATATCATCACCTCGTAAGTAGCTTTTCCATAATTAGCCTATTTTATGCAATTTGCCAAAAATTAGTCTTCAAAACCATCATTCCAGATATCAACAACTTTTTCCCATTCTTCGTCGTCTTCGATATCATATAATACTTCTTCGCCGTTTTCATCAGTTTCGATGCGCAAAATCATAGCTTCATCGCTTTCTTCTTCACCATCTAAAGGAGAAAGTACTGCATATTTTTTGCCATCTACTTCTAACATATCAATCATAGCAAAAGCATGTTCATTGTCATCTTCGTCAATTAAGATGATTACATCATCCATTTCTTCGTCCATCATTTGTTTGTTGTCAGTCATCGTTATATCCTTCTTTCTTTGATAAAATAAAAACCTAACTCAACCTACATTGTAATTGTTCTTAATAAAAATGTCAAATTCTATCAAGATAACTTTGTAAAATAATAGTGGCTGCCATTTTATCAATTACTTTTTTGCGTTTAGCACGCGAAACGTCTGCCTCCAGGAGAGCTCTTTCAGCACTGACGGTAGTTAATCTTTCATCAATCCAAATAACCTCTATTGGTTCTACTGCTGTCAATTCAGCAATAAATTCTTTAATTTCTTCTGCTTTAAAACCAATTGTACCATCCATATTCTTTGGTAAGCCAACTACCAGTTGACTTACCTCATGTTCATGGATTAATGCCCATAAACCACGAATATCTTCTTCTAGAGTAGTCCGATTAAAAGTTTCTAAACCTTGAGCAGTAATTTTTAAAGGGTCACTCAAAGCTACGCCGATACGCTTGGTACCAACATCCAAAGCCATTACTCTCATTAATTCAGCTCCTAAATATGCAAATAGTGACGAACTAATTCTTCTACAATATCATCGCGTTCCACTTTTTTAATCATAGAACGAGCATTTTGATGACTTGTAATATAAGCAGGGTCACCAGAAAGCAGATAACCAACGATTTGATTGACCGGATCATATCCTTTATCTTCTAAAGCATGATAAACTTCTTTTAAAATTTCCTGAATGGAATTTTCATCTTTATTTTCAGCCCGAAAAAACATCGTATTGTCTAAATCCATGATTTCTTTTCCTCCTGTTATTTCCCTGCCCTACTAGCTTTTTAGCCATTCATTTGGTCAGTAATTAACTGTGGCACTAAAGCTAAAGCTTCAGCTAATTTGCTGTAATCTTTACCACCGGCTTGAGCCATGTCAGGACGGCCACCACCGCCGCCACCTGTTACACCAGCAACTTCTTTAATCATCTTACCTGCATGTAAGCCTTTTTGAGTTAAATCTTTAGTTAAAGCTACAATCAGATTTACCCCTGCATCACTCTTAGCACCTAAGACAACTACACCACTACCTAATTTATCGCGGAACAAGTCACTCATATCACGCAAAATAGCCATATCGGCAGCTTGTACTTCACTAGCTAATACTTTCACACCATTTACTTCTGTAGCTTTGCTTAATAAATCATCTACTTGACCACGAGAAGCCTCAGCATGAAGTTTTTCTAATTCTTTTTCTAATTCTTTACATTGTTGATTTAATTGTTCTAAACGAGAAACAATATCTTTTTCGTTAGCTTTTAAAGTCTTAGCTACTTGGTTAACTAACGCTTCTTTTTCCAACAAGTATTCATATACTTTTAAGCCTGTAATAGCTTCAATTCTGCGAACACCTGCAGCAACAGCACCTTCGCTGATAATTTTGAATAAACCGATTTCACTTACATTTGGTACGTGAGTACCACCACATAATTCCATGCTGTAATCACCAGCTTGAACGCAGCGAACTACATCACCGTATTTTTCACCGAATAAAGCTGTAAAGCCTTTAGCTTTAGCATCATCAATGCTTGTTTCAAAAATTGTTACAGGATATGCTTTTAAGATAGCTTCGTTAACTTTAGCCTCAACAGCAGCTATTTCTTCAGCAGTCATCCCGGACATATGAGAAAAGTCAAAACGCAAACGGTCAGCATCTACAGAAGAACCAGCTTGATGAACATGGTCGCCCAATACTTCTTGTAATGCTTTATGCAGCAAGTGAGTTGCTGTATGGTTACGAGCTGTTGCTTGACGCCATTGTGCGTCAACCTGAGCTGTTACAGTTTCACCTACGGTAATAGTACCTGCCACTACACCATGCTGAATGTATTTACCGTCAGGCATTTTTTCTGTATGGTCTACCACTATCTTACCTGTAGAACCAGTGATAACACCATGGTCACCAGCCTGACCACCACTCATAGCATAGAATGGAGTTACTGGTAAAATCACAAATACTTCTTGTCCTTCTTCTGCTTCTGTTACCTTTTGACCATCTGCCAACATACCTGCCAAAACAGTTTCCGTAGCTAATTGTTCATAACCAATGAATTGAGTTGCCGGTAAATCACCTAATTGTTCGGTTACAGTTAAAGCTAAATCCCAAGCAGTAACAGCTTTTTTAGCTTTTTTAGACATTTCGCGTTGATTTGCCATCGCAGCTTCAAAACCAGCAGTATCTACAGTCATTTCGTTTTCTTCAGCAATATCTTGGGTTAAATCAATTGGGAAACCATAGGTGTCATAGAAAGTGAATGCTGTTGTCCCATCAATTTCTTGAATACCATTAGCTTTTAATTCATCAATCTTATCTTGAACAATACGTAAACCATCATTTAAGGTCATTTGGAAGCGTTCTTCTTCTGTCTTAATAGCCTTTTCGATGAAAGATAATTTTTCGTTTAATTCAGGATAATCTTCACCCATTAATTTAGCTACTTCAGCACTAAATTGATATAAGAATGGACCATTGATACCTAATGTTTTACCAAAACGAACTGCACGACGTAAAATTCTTCTTAAAACATAACCTCTGCCTTCATTGCTAGGTAAAACACCATCACAAATTAAGAAAGCACAAGAACGAGCATGGTCAGCAATTACACGGAATGGGAAACCACGGTGATCACCATGATATTCTTGACCGGAAATTTCTTCTACCTTAGCAATCAATGGACGAATTAAATCTGTATCATAGTTAGTATCTACATTTTGAATAACGGAAGTGATTCGTTCTAAACCCATACCAGTATCAATACTTGGTCTTGGTAATGGTGTTAAAACGCCGTTTTCATCACGGTTATACTGCATAAATACTAAGTTCCAAATTTCTAACCAACGGTCGCAATCGCAAACGCCTAAAGCACAGCCATCAGGATGGTTGCAGGCTTTATCTGCACCACGGTCAATATGGATTTCACTACAAGGACCACAAGGACCTGTTTCACCCATTTGCCAGAAATTATCTTTTTCACCTAGACGGATAATTCTTTCATCAGGAACAGGAGTTAATTCTCTCCATAATTCATAAGCTTCGTCGTCATCTAAGTAGATAGTTACATAGAGTTTATCTGCTGGTAAACCCAATTCTTGAGTTAAGAAATTCCATGCATTGCTGATAGCATCTCTTTTGAAGTAATCTCCAAAGGAGAAGTTGCCCAACATTTCAAAAAAAGTATGATGTCTTGCTGTACGACCTACAGTATCTAAGTCGTTATGTTTACCACCAGCACGCACACATTTTTGAGATGTTACAGCTCTTGTATAATCTCTCTTTTCCAAACCCAAAAAAACATCTTTAAACTGATTCATTCCGGCATTGGAAAACAGTAAAGTTGGGTCATTATATGGTACTAATGAAGAGCTGGCCACATGAGTGTGTCCTTTACTTTCGAAATAATGAATAAATTTTTGTCTGATTTCTTTTCCTGTTAACATGAAATATCCCTTCCTCGTCACAGCGTTTGTTTACTACTTATCTTCTAATTATAAAGAAGTAAATATTTTTGGTCAACTTATTTTATCATATTTTACCTACATTTATAGCGGATATTTTTATTGAGGTATATTTAAAAAAAATATACAAAAAAGAGGTTAGGATTCTTTTATATATCCTAACCTCAGTTCATATTTTTTTCTATTATACAGGTTCTTTTAAGTGAGTGGCGATTAAGCTCTTAACAGAAGCTTTAATTTCTTTCAATTGGTCAACATCCATAGTTAAAATAGCATTTAAACCTTTATTTTCAGCTTCGATTAATTTTTCAATATTTTTAATATCCGCTTCTTTGAAATTCTCAACGTCGATTAATTCCAACAAACGAGATAATTTTGTTTTTTCATTAATATCCTGCTGCATAACATCTTCTGCTAAGTAAGATAACACACCACGAGCTGCTTCTTTAAGCAACATATAAGCAGGATAAGTCATACCTTCCTTCAATACTAAACGCGCACCTTCATAAGCCGCTAATGTTTTTGTTCTGTGTAAAGATTTCATAAACCGTCACTCCTTAAATATTTTTTATATATTCTATTATTACCATGTTTCTGCTATTTTTGCAATAGTAAAAATATAACAAATTAAAAAATCCACTTACTTTTCTCTTTCGTTGAGAAAAGCAAGTGGATTTTTAGCATTATTTTACACCATTATAATTTTTCATAACTAACTGCAAAATTGCCAAAAGGAATTTTTCCATAATTACACTCAAGACAATAATTGTTACAGTCCAAGCAAATAAATCAGGTGTGTTCAAATAAACTTTGGCATTATACAAATGCATCCCCATTGTATCGTTCGGTAAACCAATAACTTCAGCAGAAATACCTGATTTCCAGCACAAACCTATGCCTACAGTACAAGCTGAGGCTATATAGGGCACCATGGACGGTAAATAAAGATAACGCAGCATCTTCTCTTTAGACAGACTAAATACCTGCCCCACCTCTATTAAGTGTTGGTCAATACTTTTAATACCTTGCCGAATATTGGTATAAATCACTGGCAAGACCATCAAGAAAGATATAAACACAGATAAATTTTTGCTGTTAATCCAAACTAGCGCTAAGATAATAAAGGACGCTACAGGAGTTGCCTTAATTACATTTAAAATCGGTGCGATGAAGTCATGCAGCCATTCCAGTTTTGCTGTTAAAACAGCTAAAACTGTGCCTATTGTAAAAGCCAAGACAAAGCCCAGCATAATGCGTGAAAAAGAAACAAAGATACTTTGCCAAAACGCAGCAGTGCCTATTAAACTAAACAAAGTCAGAACTACCCTACTTGGTGAAACGAGAAACAATTCTTGACCGATAAGCATACTGCCAATTTGCCAAAGCAAAAGCCAAATGCTTAAAATTAAAATTGATTTAAATTTTTTCATCATAAATTATTTCTTATGGTAAATAGTAGAAATCATCTGCTGGCAATGTGCCACCTACAGCTTTAGGATTTGCTTGATATAATACATCTAAGTAAGCAGCAACACTTTTCTTCATATCTTCGCCTGTTACACAAACGATATTGCAGTTTGGAATAGCCTTTTGTGCAACTGCTGCAGAAGGAATAATACCAGAAGCTTCTACCAATTTAGCCGCTTCCTCTACATTTTCATTAACAAAAGCTACAGATTGAGCATACTCTTCCATAAAAGTTGCAACAGCTTCAGGTTTTTCAGCTAAAACATCTTTACGAACGATAATAGTACCTGTTACCATACCTGTACCATTTTCAGCATTAACTTTACTCCATTCCTCAGTAATATCTAATGCTACTCTTACTTGGTCACTTTTAGCTAATACAGTAGTAACCATTGGCTGTGGCAACATTGCTACAGCAGCTTCACCACTAGCTAATAAAGTTGCTACTTCAGCTGCTTCGGATTTATATTCGATAGTTACATCTTTTTCAGGGTCTAAACCGTTTTGTTGTAAAATATAATTTAAAGAATACTCAGGAGTTGTACCCTTACCAGTGCTGATAATTGTTTTGCCTTTTAAATCAGCTACGGATTGAATTTCTTGTCCACCATTGCCTTCTAAAATATATAAGACACCTAAAACATTAATAGCAGCTACTTCAACATTACCTTCTGTTTTGTTGTAAAGTACAGAAGCTAAATTACATGGAACTGCTGCAATATCTACTTCCCCAGTAACAATTTTACCACTTACTTCGTCAGCTGCACCTACTAAAGCGATATTATAATCTACTGCAGTAGTACCTGCTTCATCATCACTAATCAGTTTAACCATACCAATACCAGTAGGACCTGTCATTGCCATTACATTCAAGGTTTGCTTTTCTGCTGGTACCTCAGCTTGTTGCTCTTCTGCTTTGTTGCCACCACAGCCAGCTAATAAGCCGGTACACATGGTTAAACATAATCCCATTGCCACTAATTTTTTGAATTTTTTCACTTTTGTTACCCCTTTTCTGATTATAATTTTTAGCCTTCGCTTATCTTATCACTATTTTTCATTTTTGACAAATATCATCTTTTACCTATTGGCTATTATTTTTCTTTATGATAATAGTAACGCCCAATTATAGTGCCACAAATTCACCATGAGTAATCAAATATAAATAACGTTCTTTAACTTGACCACCCCAAATTTGCTCAATGGCATAAGTATACAAATCTATTTGTTCTGCATAACGCTCAATAGCTACATGGTAGTTTTGTTGTGGTAAATAATCACTCTTATAGTCAATTAAAACCCAACCATCTTCTTCTTGCCAAAAACAGTCAATGACCCCTTGAACTAAAATGTTGGCCTTTGTCTCTGTAGGTAAATCATCCTCTAAACGACGTGCATCTAATGCCACAATGAATGGCTGCTCGCTGTAACGCTTATTTGTTGGTGTATTTTTAAGGCGTTTGCCCAAGTCGCTTTGGAAGAAAGTTACAATACCTTCCAAAGAAATATCATCAGCATATCCTATCGGAATAAATTCTTCTACTTCCAGACGAGCAATCATTTCTTGTAGATATTCTAAAGTAACATCTTGCGTTAAATCTACTTTGTTTAATAATAAATGCAACAAAGTACCCTTTTCAGCCGACGTTAACGAAGTATTTTTCGTTACAGCCTTCGGTCTAGTATCAAAGCTGAATTGCTCTAGCTCATCATTCTTTTTCTTATTCAATTTCTGTTTTAATTCTGTAACAGAAGCTTGTGCATTAATTGTTGTTAAGGCAGTATAAGGATATTGCCAAGCAAGCCGTGCAGCGACTTGTTCCCGATAAAAATCAAATTTTTGATGTTCTTGCCCTTTAGCCAAAGTATCCTGCCATTTTTTATTTCTTTGAGCATCTTCTTCCTCAGTATCCAAGCAAGAATCTCTCA
>JAFXJE010000126.1 GCA_017532485.1 Peptococcaceae bacterium
GTGTTTATGTTATATAACAAAAAGGGAGTTGTCAGCTTATGAGAAGTCATCAGGTAACAAAAGGCGCAGCTAGAGCACCTCATCGTGGATTGATGTATGCTATGGGATATTTGCCGGAAGAATTAGAAAAACCGTTAATTGGGATTGTGAATGCCCATAATGAAATCATTCCTGGTCACTATCATTTAGATGAAATTTGTTATGCAGTAAAAATGGGGGTTGCAGCAGCTGGTGGGACACCGATGGAATTCCCTGCTATTGGTATTTGTGATGGCATTGCTATGAATCATGACGGAATGAAATATCCTTTGGCAAGTCGTGAATTAATTGCTGACTCTATTGAAGCTGTAGCAATGGGACATAAATTTGACGGCTTAGTTTTAATCGGCAACTGTGATAAAATCGTGCCTGGTATGTTGATGGCAGCAGCTAGATTGAACATCCCAGCTATTTATATTAGTGGTGGCCCAATGTTGACTGGGCGTTATCAAGGAGAAGATACAGACTTAACGAAAGGTTGTTTTGAAGCTGTAGGTCAATATACTAGCGGCAAAATTACTGAAGAAGAATTAGAAGGTGTATCTTCTGTAGCTTGTCCAAGTTGTGGCAGCTGTTCAGGTATGTATACTGCTAATACTATGAATTGTTTGGCAGAAGTTTTAGGGATGGCTTTGCCTGGTAATGGGACTATTCCTGCTGTTTATGGTGCGCGTCGTCAATTGGCACGCAGAGCAGGGATGGAAATAGTGAAAATGGTGGAAAAAAATCTTAAACCAAGAGATATTTTGACTTTAGATGCTTTCCGTAATGCTATTGCTGTTGATATGGCTATTGGTGGTTCCAGCAATACTGTATTACACTTGCTGGCTATTGCTCATCAAGCACAAGTAGAAATTTCTTTGGAAGAATTTGACCGTATTAGTGAAGTAACACCGAATATCTGTAAATTAAGTCCAGCTGGACCACATCATATTCAAGAGCTGCATGAAGCTGGTGGAATGATGGGGGTAATGAAAACCTTATTGGACGGTGGTTTGCTCCATGGTGACTGCTTAACAGTTACAGGTGAAACAGTGGCAGAAAGATTGGCAGGGGCGCAAGTTTATAATCCAGAAGTAATTCACAGCCTGGCTAATCCTTATCAAGCTACGGGTGGTATTGCTATTTTAAGGGGTAATTTAGCTCCAGATGGTGCAGTAGTTAAACAATCTGCTGTAGCACCGGAAATGCTTTGCCATGAAGGTCCAGTTAGAGTATATAATTCTGAAGAGGAAGCTTTTGATGCTATTACCAATAATGAAATTAAAGCTGGAGATATAATTATCGTGCGTTATGAAGGACCAAAGGGAGGTCCGGGGATGCGTGAAATGCTCAGTCCGACAGCAGCTATTATTGGGGCAGGTTTAGATAAAGAATGTGCCTTGATTACAGATGGTCGCTTTTCTGGTGGTACGGCTGGGGCAGCTATTGGTCATGTTTCGCCGGAAGCTGCAGAAGGAGGTCCAATTGCTTTATTGGAAGACGGTGATATTATCAGCATTGACATTCCAAACCGTCAGTTAAATGTTAAATTGTCTGATGAAGAATTAGCAGAACGCAAAGCAAAATGGCAGAGAAAAGTGCCTCAGTTATTCCCTAATTCTTATTTGAAACGTTATGCGCATTTGGTTACTTCAGCCAGTACAGGTGCAGTATTGCGTGAGGATTTTTAAGGATAAATTTTTATTGACAAATGCCTTTAGGTAGCATATCATATATAGATATAGAATATATTTAAAACCGTTGAGTAAGAAGAGTAGATACAGATACGGGTCATCCAGAGAGTCGCTGGTGGTGAGAATGCGGCAGATTTGACTGTATTGAATGGGCTTATGAGGGCAACCCGAAATTAGAGTAGGCGTTGACGGGAACTTCACCCGTTACCAAGGAAGCATACATGTTAGTGTATGAGAAAGTGGGTCGTCAGACCAATTTGGGTGGTACCGCAGGCGCAGATACAGCACTTGTCCCTTAGAAGTGAGGGATGAGTGCTTTTTTTATAGTTTGAACCAGTTGAAAGGTGTGATAATAATGGAATATGATTGGTGGCAAAGCAAATAGATTAAATATGGATGATAAATTAAATTAAAAGGGGTTTTATTTATGAAAAAGACATTAAAAAAATTAGGTATGATTTTATCTTTAACAGCTTGTGTCGGGATGCTGGCAGGTTGTGGTGGTGCTAAACAAGAACAACA
>JAFXJE010000011.1 GCA_017532485.1 Peptococcaceae bacterium
ACACACAAAATTCACAGCAGAAGTATACGTATTAAATAAAGAAGAAGGTGGTCGTCATAAACCATTCTTCGATGGTTACAGACCACAATTCTACTTCAGAACAACAGACGTAACAGGCGTAATCAAATTACCAGAAGGAACAGAAATGGTAATGCCTGGTGATAACGTAACAATGGAAGTAGAATTAATCACAACAATCGCTATGGAAGAAGGCTTACGTTTTGCTATCCGTGAAGGTGGCCGTACAGTAGGTTCTGGCGTAGTATCCAGCATTATTGAATAATTATCTCTTAAGAGATAGATAAAAAGAGGATGTCCGATGTGGACATCCCCTTTTTTAGTATAAAGTAGGTGTTTGAATTTGTTTTTAGAATATACTATTATTTTTATTATTATATTTGGCTTAACTTTGCCAGTTAATTATCTTATTATAAGGAATATAATTGCCTCTTTTAAATTATTAAAAGAGATAATAAGTGACAATGAGGAAATTATAGAAAAATATCAACGCGAGCAAATTGAAGAAAATTTGAAAAAATTGAAGGAAAAAGAAGAGCATGGTTACTTGGTCTATTATGTACAGCGCATAAAAAAATGGTTGAAAAAGAATAGTTTTAATCTATATGTTCTTTTCCTTTTTTTAGGTTTAGTATTTTTGTATTTTTATGATAAAAAATAGTCCTTGTCCAGCAAAATGTTGGACAAGGACTATTTATCTTTTAAACAAATTTTACAGCTGTGCCGTAGACGATTACTTCAGCTGCACCTTGCATGATGGCAGAGGAGGCGTAACGGATGTTGACAATACCGTCAGCTCCTAAGGCTTCTGCTTCTTCAACCATGCGTTTAGTAGCTAAAGCACGAGCTTCATTCATCATGTCGTTGTAAGCGTTTAATTCCCCACCGACTAAAGTTTTTAAGCCTTGGGTAATATCTTTGCCGAGATGTTTAGATTGAATAGTACTGCCTTTTACTAAAGTAAGAGTTTCCAATTCTTTGCCGCTGATATAATCAGTATTTACTAAGATCATCTTCTTCACCTTTCTTTATTTCATTTATTCTATCTATGCAAACTTTGACCATAAGTATAGAAAAGATAAGAGGGAAAATACCTAAAACGTATTTCCAAACTCCGTCAACTACAGAAATTAAAAAGCCAAAGTAAACAACATAATAAAGTATCATTAAAATAGAAACAATAATGGGGGCTATCATTTTCTTGCTGTGAGTTTGCAAAATACCACATCCTTATATATCTTTCACTTAAAATTTTATCATATTCTCTAGATTTTAGATAGTTCTATTATGTGAAATATGTTATAATTAATTGTTAAAGAATAACCAGGAGGCAGGGCAAGAGATGAACAATACACAGAATACATCAGATGTGATTTTAATCGGTGCCGGCATTATGAGTGCAACCTTAGGTGCTTTTTTCAAGGAACTGGCACCTGAATGGAAGATTAGCGTATTTGAAAAATTACCATCTGCCGGTATGGAAAGTACCGATGAATGGAATAATGCAGGGACAGGACATTCTGCATTATGTGAATTGAATTATACGGTGGAAAAAGCTGACGGAACTATGGATATTTCCAAAGCTATCCGCATTAATGAACAATTTCAATTATCTAGACAATTTTGGTCTTATTTAGTTGAACAAAAATTAATTGACCGTCCAGAAGACTTTATCATGCCTTTACCACATATCAGTATGGTTCAGGGTGAAGATAATGTGCGTTTCTTGAAAAAAAGATATGAAGCTTTGTCACAAATACCACAATTTCAAGGTATGGAATATACCGAAGATAAAGAAATCTTGCGTCAATGGATGCCATTAATTATGGAAAATCGTCGTGAAGACGAAGTGATGGCAGCTACCAAAATTGACACTGGTACTGATGTTAATTTTGGGGCTTTGACTAGAACTTTATTTAAAAACATGGCTGAACAAGGTGTCAATATTCATTATCAACATTTAGTGCAGGATTTGAAGCAAAATGCTGATAAAACTTGGACTGTAAAAGTAAAAAATCTTGCTGACGGGACAACTATTGAGCATACTGCTAAGTTTGTCTTTATCGGTGGTGGCGGCAGCAGCTTATTGTTACTGCAAAAATCAGGTATTGTTGAGGGGAAAGGTATTGGCGGCTTCCCAATCAGCGGGTTATTTATGGTTTGTGAAAATGAAGAAGTAGTGGAAAAACATTTTGCCAAGGTTTATGGTAAAGCACGCGTAGGCGCACCACCAATGTCAGTGCCACATTTAGATACTCGCTATATTGATGGCAAACGCACTTTGTTGTTTGGACCATTCGCAGGCTTTTCGCCACGCTTCTTAAAGACAGGCTCTTTATTTGATTTAATAAAATCTGTTAAACCACATAATATTTTAACATTGTTGGCATCTGCTTTCAAACAAGTTCCTTTGATTAAGTATTTGGTGCAGCAGTTATTGTTATCTGATAAAGACAGATTAAAAGAATTGCAAGAATTTGTGCCAAATGCACAGTTGAAAGACTGGCGTGTTGTCGTTTCTGGTCAACGCGTACAGGTAATCAAAGATACTAAAGAGGGGGGCAAAGGGACTTTGCAGTTTGGGACAGAAGTTATTTGTTCTGCTGACGGCTCCATTTCTGCTCTATTAGGAGCTTCCCCTGGTGCTTCTACAGCTGTTCATGTAATGTTGGAAATTTTAGGTCGCTGCTTCCCAGAAAAAATGGAGGAATGGGAACCTAAGATTAAGGAAATGATTCCGTCTTATGGGATTAATTTAACAGAAAACCCTGATATATTCCGTCAAGTACAGGAAGATACAGCAAAAACATTAGGTTTAGTAAAATAAAAGATAAAGCCTTCTCTTGCTTGGGAAGGCTTTTCTTGCAGAAAAATGAAAGTAGGAAACGAGAGGATAATATGGGGAAAAGAAATAGTCAGAAAGATAAACAAAAAAAGACTAATCTCGGCCAGGCAAAAATTACTGCAGTGCAGCAGCAAGAACAACAGGAAAAGAAGAAAAAATTCTCTAAGTTAGCTTTTGCATTGATTATAATTGGGGTAGTGCTGATGGTTTGTTCAGCAGGTTTTTATACAGCAGCACCTAATGTATATCAATTAATGCAGGCTGCTTGTTATTTTCTTGTTTGCTTGGGTGGGGTAACTTTTGCTTTAACGTCTCGCTTTGAGGAAGATAAGCAGAAACAAAATAATATAAAATTATTAGGTTTGATATTTATTATAGTTGCTGGGGGACGTTTGTTAACTATCTTTTTCCATGCAATGTTTTAAGTTAGAGAGAAGGGTAGATAGAGTATGATCAAGGCCGTTTATATTCATATTCCTTTTTGTCCACAAAAATGTAATTATTGCGACTTTTTAAGCTTTCAGCAGATGAAAGAAGAGAGAATGGCAGCCTATGTGCAAGCCTTATGTCAAGAATTGCGATTAGGTGCTGCTCAATATGAGCTGCAGCCACAGACCATCTTTATTGGTGGTGGTACGCCCACTTGTTTGCCATTGGAGTTATTGCAGCAGCTTTTAGAACAAGTGCAGGAACTTTTAGTGACTCCAGCTTTACAAGAATATACGGTAGAGGCTAATCCAGGAACTTTGACAGCTGAAAAATTGAATTTGTTGCGAGAACTGGGCGTTAATCGTCTTTCTTTAGGTGTTCAGAGCGATACGGTGGAGCAGCTTAGCTTATTAGGGAGAATTCATGATTATCAAGAGGTAGAGCAATCGGTACAAATGGCTCGCGAGGCAGGTTTTACTAATCTTAATCTTGATTTAATGTATGGTATTACAAACCAAACTTTAGAACAGTGGCAAGCTACATTACAGCATGTGTTGGCTTTAGAGCCTGAACATATTTCACTTTATCAGCTAAATATAGAAGAAGGAACACCACTGTATCAACGGCTGCAAAAAGGAGAAATAGAACTGTTTGACGACGAAACGGCTGAGGAAATGTATCGTGCAGCACAGCAAATTACGAAACAATACGGTTATGAGCAATATGAAATTTCTAATTATGCTCGCGAAGGTTTTGCTAGTGAGCATAATCAAGTTTATTGGCGAACGGAAAATTATCTTGCCTTTGGGCTGGGGGCGTGTTCCTTTATAAGTCCACGACGCTGGAATAATTTGACGCATTTACACGAATATCAGCAAGCTGTTTTTAACGGTCAACTGCCACAAGGAGAGGAAGAAAGCTTAACGCATAAGGAGCGAATGAGCGAGACTGTCTTTATGGCATTACGAATGAATAAAGGGTTGAAAGAAGCTGATTTCAAGGAACGCTTTGGTTTAACTTTGGAGCAAGCTTTTCCAGAGGCTTGTCGCAAATGTCAGCAAGAAGGCTGGTTAGAAAAAGAAGTGGGCTATTGGCGTTTAACGGAAGCAGGGCGTGTTTTAGGTAATTTGGTTTTTCTGGAATTTATTGAGTAATTAAAAAGGAAAATGAGGCGAAAAAAATGAAATTATTAATGCAGCTGGCTATAGTCTTTTTGATTTGTTTGCTGGGAGAAATTATTGCAGCTATTTTGCCATTCCCTTTTCCAGCTAGTGTAATCAGCATGATTTTAGTTTTTTTAGTATTATTTTCGGGTGTTTTAAAGGTAGCCCATATTAGTACGCCGGCAGAATTTATGTTGGGTAATATGGCTTTTTTCTTTATTGGACCTGCAGTATCTATTTTTGATAATTTGCAATATTTAGAAGGGAAATTAGGCATAATTCTATTGATTTGCTTTATCACCACTATTTTGACTTTTATCATTACCGCTTATACTGTTTCGATGGCAGTTCGCTTGGAAGATAAGTGGAGAAAGCGAGGTCAGAAACATGCTTAAAGAAATTTTGTATTCACCTTATTTTGGGGTAGCTCTGGCAATTATTTGTTTTCAAATCGGTACTTTTATCCAACAAAAGCTGAGAACGCCAATCGCCAATCCGTTATTTATTGCTGCCTTATTAATAGTAGGTTTTTTGACTGTCTTTAATATTCCAACAGCTGCTTTTTATGTGGGTAGTGATTTAATTGGTCTTTTTTTGGCACCAGCAACAGCTGCCTTAGCTGTACCAATGTACAAAAATTTGCAGGTTATTAAAGCTAACTTGTTACCTATTTTGTTAGGCACAATGGTTGGCTCCCTAAGCTGCGTTTTAATGATTGTGCTTTTTTGCCAAATTTTTGGTTTGAGTGAAACTATTCAATTATCTATGCTCAGCAAATCGACTACAATACCTATTGCGATGAGTATTACAGAGCAGCTGGGAGGAGTTGTACCGATTACGGTTGTTTGTGTAGTATTTACTGGTATTTTAGGCTCGATTATTACACCTTGGCTGATTAAAATTTGTCGTATTGATAATGAAGTTGCCCAAGGTATTGGGATTGGTACTTGTAGTCATGCAGTAGGTACAACAAAAGCTGTAGAGCTGGGAGAAATACAGGGTGCCATGAGTGGGATTGCCATGGGTTTGGCAGGTCTTTTTACGGTGTTTTGGGCGCTGTTGCTTTTATAAAAGCAAAGTGTTATAATAAACTATGTTAAGTAGTTATCAAGACTAGATAATTGGTTAAAAAAGGAAAGACTGAGAAAGGGGCAAGTATTATGCATTGGTATTTGACAAAAGCAAGGGACCCGATTAGTAGTTTAACTCATTTATATGGAGCGATATTTTCTGGTGTGGCAATTATTTTGCTGCTTACGAAAACAATATTTTGGTCAAATCCTACCTTAAATAACATTTTGGCTGTAACACTTTTTGGTATTTCTTTATTGGCTCTTTACATTGCCAGTACCGTATATCATTTTTCGCGTGGGACAGAACGGCGCATTTTAATTTTGCGCAAATTAGATCATGCGATGATTTATGTTTTGATAGCCGGTACCTATACACCGATTTTACTTAGTTATTTAGCAGCTCCACGCAGTTATATCTTCACAGCGATTATGTGGATTTGTGCGTTGGGAGGGATTTCGCTGAAGCTTCTTTGGTTTGGGGCGCCACGTTGGCTGCAAACTGCACTTTATCTCGGCATGGGCTGGGCAATAGTTTTTGATTTATCTGCTCTGCAAGCTATTCCTGCAGGAGGCATAGGGCTTTTGCTGGCGGGTGGTGTTTGTTATACCATAGGTGGTATTGTTTACATGTTGAAGAAACCGAACCTGTCTAAAATGTTTGGCTTTCATGAGTTATTCCATGTTTTTGTCCTTTTGGGCAGTATCTTTCATTTTTTAATGATTTTTTTGTATGTAGCATAAAAAAGGGAGGCTGGGACAATATTTTGTCCTTGCCTCCCTTTTCATCTATCCGAGGGAGGCTGATGGGGGTAGAGCCGCAAGCATTGTAGAAATTATTTATAGATATGATAATCAAAACAAAAGCGTTGACAATCCACCGAAATGGTGGTATTTTTATATTGTTAGCACTCGATGTAAAAGAGTGCTAACAATATAAAGTAAACACTATCAAAAGAAAACTCCGTAAAGAGGTGAGAATAGGATGCAGATGGATCCACGCAAACAGAAAATTTTAGAAGCTGTAGTTTTGGATTATATTGAAACTGCTGAGCCGGTGGGTTCAAGAACCATTTCCAAAAAGTATAACTTAGGTGTCAGTTCTGCAACTATTCGCAATGAGATGGCCGATTTGGAGGAAATGGGCTTGATTGAACAGCCTCATACCTCAGCTGGTCGTATTCCTTCTGATGCAGGATATCGTTATTATGTTGATTATTTGATGAATAAGCGAACTATTGAAGAAGAGGCTGCTGCATTTATCGGTTATAAAGTGCATGATAAAAGACGCCAAGTAGAAGAATTGGTTCGTGATACATTAAAAATGTTGTCAGAAACAACTAATTGCACAACGGTAATGATGTTTGCTGATGAACATAAAAATCTTTGCTCAAAATGGTGCAGCTGATCTTGGTAGAACCTGGCAAAGCTTTAATGGTTATTATGACTGAAGATGAACAAAT
>JAFXJE010000127.1 GCA_017532485.1 Peptococcaceae bacterium
AATTTTGTATAATAAAATCAGTATTAGAAGGTCGGAAACTGAGGAGATGAAAATGGCGAAAAAATATTATGCAGTAAAGGAAGGCAGAGTCAAAGGCATTTTTACTTCATGGGATGATTGTAAGGCACAGGTGCATGGTTTTGGTGGTGCTGTTTACAAAAGTTTTACTTCTTTAGCAGAGGCAGAGGCGTATTTAGCAGGTGAAGGTTCTAGGAAAAATGAGTTTAGTGAGTTATCCTCGTCAGCAGAGGCTATAGCCTATGTGGACGGCAGCTATCGCTTAGATACGCAGGAATACTCTTATGGTGTTTTGATTTTTTATCAAGGACAAGAGTGGCAGTTTGCCGAGAAATTTGCTGATGTTGAGTTGGCAGAAATGCGTAATGTGGCAGGTGAAATAAAGGGTGCTGAAAAAGCCATAGCTTTTTGTTTGGAGCAAGGAATAAAATCCGTAGCCATTTACCATGACTATGAGGGTATCGCTCGTTGGTGTACGGGTGAGTGGCAGGCCAAAAAATTTGGAACCCAGCAGTATCGTGATTTTTACCATCAAGCAGTCGGTCAAGGTTTGCAAGTGGAGTTTATTAAAGTCAAAGGACATTCCGGTAATCGTTACAATGATGTAGTAGATGCTTTGGCTAAGTCTGCTTTAGGAATAGGTGTTACAGATAAGTAGAAAAATTGACAAAACAGCTAGACAAGGGCGACAAGAAATAGTATAATCAATCTTGTAACTCCATATTGGACCTTTAAATTTAGTCCCGTGAGACTAACAAGGTCATATAAACAGCATAAGAGGATAATGCTATTTGTTTGCTGTGTGTATGTCTGTGTCTATTTATCGTTGCGGGATGAATAGACATTTTTTTATGGGTCAATTAAGAAAAGGAAGGGATATGACGATGAACAGCAAGAAAGCGTATTTATTACTTGCCAACGGCCAAATCTTTGAAGGCAAAAGCTTTGGTGCAGAAGGCACAACAATTGGTGAAGTTGTATTTACTACTGGTATGGTTGGCTATTTAGAAACCTTAACAGACCCTGGTTATGCCGGGCAAATAGTTATTCAGACCTTCCCTCTGAATGGGAACTACGGTGTCAATGAAGCTGACCGTGTGTCAGATAAATGCTGGTTGAAAGGGTATATTGTTCGCGAGTGGTGTGAAGTACCTTCCAATTTCCGCTGCAATGGTACAATTGATGAATTTTTGAAAAAAGAAAATGTAATTGCCCTTTACGATATTGATACTCGTGCCTTAACTCGTGTAATTCGTGAGCAGGGTGTTATGAACGGTGTAATTACTACTGAAGATGTATACAGCAAAAAAGATGAATTTTTAGCTCAATTAGAAGCTAATCAAGCAGCTAAAGCAGTGACTACTGCTGAATTAAAAGAATATCCTGCTGAAAACGGCAAATATAATGTTGTAATGGTTGATTATGGTGAAAGAGCAACTGTAATTAAACAATTAAACGCTAAAAATTGCAATGTTAAAGTTGTGCCTGCAGAAATGCCTGCAGAAGAAATTTTAGCATTAAATCCAGATGGCATTTTATTGAGCAACGGCCCAGGCAATCCTCATGAAGATGCAGCACGTTTAGCTCAAGTAGCAAAATTATTGGAAAGCAAAAAACCTATTTTCGGTATTGGTTTAGGTCATCAATTGGTGGCTTTAGCTAAAGGTGCAAAAGTTGAAAAACATAAATATGGACATCGTGGTGGCAATCAACCAGTAAAAGATGCCAATAGTTCTCGTATTTATATTACTAGCCAAAACCATGGCTACATTGTTTTAGCTGACAGCTTGGATGAAAAAGTTGCTAAAGTAAGCTATTACAATGTAAATGATAACACCTGCGAAGGTCTTGTTTACGAAGAAATTCCGGTATTTACCGTTCAGTTCTATCCAGCAACTAGCGGTGGTCCGTTAAATACTATGTTTTTATTTGACCAGTTTACTGCATTGATGGATAAGGAGGGCAAATAAGATGCCATTAAGAAGCGATATTAAGAAAGTTTTGGTAATTGGCTCCGGTCCGATTGTTATCGGTCAAGCTGCAGAATTTGACTATGCCGGCACACAAGCTTGTCGTGCTTTAAAAGAAGAAGGTTTGGAAGTTGTTTTAGTTAACTCCAATCCAGCGACTATTATGACAGATAAAATGATGGCTGACCAAATTTATATTGAGCCACTTAACTTAGATGTAATTAAACGCATTATCAAAGAAGAAAAACCAGACAGTATTTTATCTACATTAGGTGGACAAACAGGTTTAACCTTGTCTATGCAATTAGCTAAAGAAGGTTTCTTAGCTGAACATAATGTTAAATTATTAGGTGCTGACCCTGAAACTATTGATAAGGCAGAAGACCGTCAAATTTTCAAAGATACTATGTTGGCTATTGGTGAACCATGTATTCCTTCTAAAGTAGTAGAAACTGTACAAGATGCTTTAGATTATGCTGAAGAAATTCAATATCCTGTTATTGTACGTCCTGCCTTTACTTTAGGTGGTTCTGGTGGTGGTATTGCTTACAATCGCGCAGAATTACAGGAGATTTCCGAAAATGGTTTGCGTTTATCTCCAATTACTCAAGTTTTAATTGAAAAAAATATTTCCGGTTGGAAAGAAATCGAATTTGAAGTTATTCGTGATGCTGCCGGGAACTGCATTACTGTCTGCAGCATGGAAAACTTTGACCCTGTCGGGGTACACACAGGTGACTCTATCGTTGTGGCACCTGCAGTTACTTTGGCTGCACCTGAATTTGAAATGCTGCGCAATGCTGCGTTAAATATCGTTTCTGCTTTAGGAGTAGAAGGTGGCTGCAACTGTCAGTTTGCTTTAAAACCAGATAGTTTTGAATATGCAGTAATCGAAGTAAACCCACGTGTTTCTCGTTCTTCTGCTTTAGCTTCCAAAGCTACAGGTTATCCTATTGCGAAAGTAGCGACTAAAATTGCTATCGGCTATCGTTTAGATGAAATCGTGAATGCTGTAACAGGCACAACTTATGCTTGTTTCGAACCAGCAATTGACTATTTAGTAGTTAAATTCCCACGTTGGCCATTTGATAAATTCGTTTATGCTAAACGTACTTTAGGTACCCAAATGAAAGCTACTGGTGAAGTAATGGCTATTGGGACCAGCTTTGAAGAAGCGATGATGAAAGCTGTTCGTTCTATCGAATTAAAATTAGATACCTTTAATTTACCAAAATTAAAAATGGTGCCAGATGCTGAAATCACTCGTTTATTAAGCCGTTGCGATGACGAACGTTCCTTTGTCATTTATGAAGCTTTAAAACGTGGTGTTGACATTGAAACTATCAATGATATCACTAAGATTGACAAGTGGTTCTTGGCAAAAATGAAAAATTTAGTTGAGATGGAACAAAAATTAGCTAAAGAAGAATTAACTTCTGAATTATACTTAGAAGCTAAGAAAATGGGCTTCTTAGATAAAACTATCAAAGAATTATCTGGTGCAGAAATTCCAGCAAAATTATCTGCTTCTTTCAAAATGGTAGACACTTGTGCAGCTGAATTCGCAGCTGAAACACCATATTTCTACTCTACTTATGATACTGAAAATGAGGCAGAAGAATTTTTAGCTAACCATCCAACTGACAAGAAAAAAGTAGTAGTATTTGGTTCTGGTCCTATTCGTATCGGTCAAGGTATTGAGTTTGACTACTGCTCCGTACATTGTGTTTGGACTTTAAAAGAGGAAGGCTATGAAGCCGTTATTGTAAATAACAATCCAGAAACTGTATCTACTGACTTTGATACCTCTGACAGATTGTATTTTGACCCATTAACACCTGAAGATGTGGATGCAATTTTAGAAACTGAAAAACCTTGGGGCGTTATTGTTCAATTCGGTGGTCAAACTGCGATTAAATTAACCAAACATTTAGAAAGCAGAGGCGTAAGAATTTTAGGTACTTCCGCAGAAAGTATCGATGCTGCTGAAGATAGAGAAAGCTTCGATGAATTATTGCGCAAATGTGATATTCCTCGTCCTGAAGGCAAAACAGTTTTCCAAATTAATGAAGCTATTGCTGCTGCTGAAGAATTAGGTTATCCAGTATTGTTGAGACCTTCTTATGTATTAGGTGGTCAAAACATGATTATTGC
>JAFXJE010000128.1 GCA_017532485.1 Peptococcaceae bacterium
AACATCATTCAATTTAGCAAGAATTGCTAAACGGGGATCAATTTCATGTAAATCACAGTCACAAGAACCATGATTTAAATTCTTACCACACTTCGGACACAAGCCTTGACAATCTTCATTGCACAGCACTTTTTGCGGCAACTCAGCCAAAACTGCTTCTCTGACTATATCAGTAATATCTAAAGTGTCGTTTTCGTAAATAAAATACAGTTCCTCTAATTCACCAACGGCTAAATGCTCATACTGTGGTGTATCATGCACATATAACAGCTGCTCGTGAACTGTACACTCGACCGGCAGAACTACCGGCTCTAAGCAACGGGAACAGATTGCTTTTACTTCTGTGCGTATCTGACCTTGCATGTCCAAAAACTTACCCTGATGAGAAATCTCCACATCAATATCCATCGGACCGTTCAGAACCCACTCATCGCTCAAAAAATCAAATTCCTCAGCACTCAAATGATAACTCTCACGGCTACCTTTCATACTGCGAACTTTGCCAATATCCAACACAAAAGTCATGATATCACTCCTTTGGTGCGAGTTAGTCAAATACTTCACTACCTAACCTTTATAATTATATATATTCAATACTTTCTTGTCAAGGAATAATTACTGACAAGTCAGAAAAACTTGCATAAAAGAATTTTCTAGTTTACAATAGGTAAATACATCCTAATCATTTTTGAGGAGGTTATCTTATGAATTTTCTCGGCATTGTCGCTGAATATAATCCTTTTCATTTAGGTCACCGTTATCATATTGAACAAGCTTGCCGTCAGCAAAATATCGACGGTGTTATCGCTGTTATGAGTGGAAATTTTACGCAGCGTGGCGAAGCTGCTTTATTCGATAAATGGACTAGAGCCGAATGTGCCTTAAAGCAAGGCGTGGATTTAGTTTTGGAATTACCCACTGCTTTCGCTACTCGCAGTGCCAACTATTTTGCTTTAGGTGGTATGCTCTCCTTAGCGGCTACTGGTGTAGTCAACTATTTTTCCTGTGGTATCGAAAGTAAACAGCCGCAGCAGTTAGTCGGACTAGCTCAATATTTGGCTGATGAGCCAGCTGAATATAAACAAGCTTTACAAAATTTGCTTGACCAAGGACTTTCCTATCCTGCCGCCCAACAAAAAGCTTTAACCAGCTTAAAAGTCAATGGGGCAGAGGAATTAAATCAGCCTAATAATTTACTGGCTTTAAATTATCTGCAAGTCATTGCCCAACATCAATTAAAGCTTGAGCCTCTTTTCGTAACACGAAGTGGTGCTTATCATGGCACTGCTGACGAAATAGCTGCTAACGAATTTGCCAGTGCTTCGGCCATTCGCAATCTACTTTTGGCCAGCGATATTTCTTGGCAAAATCATTTAGCACCCGAAGTTTTAGCAATTTTGCAACGCCAAATGCAAAAAGGCTATCCACCACTTTGCAATCAAAATTTTGCACAAGCTATTTTCACTTTACTCAGACGAAGTGACCCTGAAGAATTAGCAGAGATTATTGAAATCCGTGAAGGCTTGGAACATCGTCTCTACACTATGGCAAATCAATCCGCCTCCTTGACCCAGCTTTGCGAAGCTGTAAAATCCAAGCGTTATACTTACACACGTATTCAGCGTTTGCTCATCCATCTTTTGCTGGGCTATACGCGTGATTTAGTCTATCCTGAGCCTGCTTATCTTCGTGTCTTGGGCTTTAATCAAAAAGGACAGGATATTTTAAGAATGATGAAACAAACTGCTTCTCTGCCTATTTTAACGCGCGTAGCTGCTGATGCACAAAAACTGGAAGATTACGGCCAAAGTATGCTCGCCTTAGATGTTCGTGCAACGGACTTGTATTATCTCGGCTACCCTGATGCTGCCTTAGGTCAAGGTGGTTTAGACTATCTGCGTACACCTGTAATTATTTGAGCAAAATCTATTAAAAAAGCTGGGACAAAACACTGTCCCAGCTTCCTTTCTTATTTTTCTTCTTTATGCTGTAAACTTCTGCCTAAAATATAGCGTAAAATATCAGAACGGGTAATAACCCCTACTAATTTACCATTTTCTAAAACAGGCACTTTTTTAATTTTCTTATCACCTAATACTTTGGCAGCTTCATCAATATCATAATCTGCTTCTACAGATACCAACTTAGTAGTAGCCAATTCCATTACATTTAAGTCCATTAAATCATCCATTTTCTTTTCAAAGGATTCTGTATCATACCATACAGTAATGAAACTTGTCATATCAATAATGCGCGGATTTTGCTTAGCCACAAATTTCATAATATCGCCATCACTGATAAAACCGACAACTTTTTCTTTACCGTCAACAATCGGAACCCCGTTAATCTGGTTATCTACTAAAATTCTAATAACTTCACCGATATTAGCTTCATCAGTTACAGTATAAACATCTGTTTTCATAATCTCTCTAACTTTTGCGTTCATAAAATTCACTCCTTATTAGTGCTTCCATTTTAGATATAGATAGTATAACTTATTTTTTTTCAAAATACCATACCCAATTTACCTCAGAAAGCAATAATTTGGCTTTTTTCGAAAAAAGCTTGAGACTTTCGTCTCAAGCTTTTGCTCTTAATTACATTTGACCTCTTAAGTCTGCAGCTAAATCTAATTCGCGAACTAATTTACCAGCTTGTAATTCGATTACGCGAGCTGTTTTTTCAGCAGACACTTCGATACCGAATTTTTTAGCCCAGCCTTTTTTACGAGTGATGTCAACTTCAACGAATTTGTATTTGTCACCATTTTCACGGTTAGCTTCGTCTACTTTACCCATTTTTTCTAAGCTGTCGCCATATTCTGGAGTCCAGAAGCCCATTAATACAGGTTTTTCAGATTCTACAATGCTTTCTTGGAAGTCTTTTTGTTCTTCAATGTAACGTTCAGCAGCTGTAGCAGCGATAGCACCGTCACCAATAGCTGTGGATACTTGTCTTAAGTATTTGTTACGAACGTCACCAACAGCGTAAACACCTTCTACAGATGTTTCCATACGGTCGTTAGTATTTAACCAACCTCTTTGGTCTAATTCTACTTGACCTTTTACGCAGTTTGTACCAGGTACCATACCTACGAAGAAGAATACGCCTTGGCATTCTAAATCAGTGATTTCACCTGTTTTCATGTTTTTAACTTTAACACCTGTAACTTCGTCTTCACCAACGATGGAGTCTAATACGGAGTTCCAAATGAAGTTCATTTTTGGATGAGCAAATGCTTTTTCAGCAGCTTGTTTGTTGCAGTCTAAGATACCTTCATCATGTAAAACGATAACTGTGATTTTAGAAGCAAATTTAGCAATGAACATACCTTCTTCGATAGCTTGGTCACCACTACCAACAACTACTACTTCTTGGTCTTGGAAGAATTCAGCATCGCAAGTTGCACAGTAAGCAACACCTTGACCAGCTAATTCGCGTTCACCAGGGATACCTAAAACTCTAGCTTCAGTACCTGTAGCAATGATAACAGCTTTTGCTTGGTATTCATTTTTCTTGGTGTAAACAGTTTTGATGTCACCTGTGAAGTCTACAGATTTAACTTCTTCTTTTTTAACTTCTACGCCGAAGTCTTGAGCATGGTCAGCCATAGCTTTTGTTAATTCAGGACCTGTGGAGTTGTTGTAACCAGGATAGTTAACAATTTCTCTAGTGGTGAATGCACGACCACCTAAAGGACCTTTTTCTAATAATAATGTTTTCAGTTTTGCACGACCACCATATACACCGGCACTTAAACCAGCAGGGCCGCCACCAATAATAATCAAATCATACAATTCAGACATGATAAAACCTCCTAAAAATATTAATATTTATTATGTTTCATATTAAGAACATTCACAACCACATACAATTATAACACTATTTTTCACATAATGATATATAGTTTTCATAAATATTGCCATATCATATAATTATGTCGAATTTTCTTTATACCGTACGTACTTTAATCCGACTTAGATGTTCTTTAGCCATAAATACCTGATTATAGCCAATTTGAACTAGCCAATCTACCGCTTTATTTAAAACAACAACCGACATGCCTTTATCTGCACCATATTGTTGAAAAATATCGTGTTGGTGTTCTGCTGCCAATTCGACAATTTCACCTAATTGTCCCGTTGGCAAATCAATTAAATTCATAATTTCAGCCACGCCGATTTCCCCCTGTTTACTTTGTAGCGAGAGAGCTTTTATTCATTTTTTTCTGCTTCTTCCATTTGAGCTACAGTTTCTTGAATAAATGCCTCTTCATCTTCGCTTGATTCACTATCTCCTTCAGCAACAATGATTTCAACTTCAATTTCGTCTTCTTTAACTTCTTCTTGATATAAAGATACTGTCGCCAATTCTAACAATTCTTGCAATTTACCAGCTTGAATTGCTTGTTTTGCTTCTTTCAAACCGATAACTTGACCCGGCCAAACAATAGCTGTTCCATCTTCATTTAAGAGTGGTTTTTCTACTGTTTTGCCTTTCAATTGACCTACAATCATGAAAGCCAATTCTTCATGCTCGTCTTTTTGGCCTACTTTGCTTCTAATTTCTTCTTTGATACTGTCTGTATCAATTTGCTTAATTTTTTCACGCAATTCACTTAATAAACCTTTGGTCTGTTCACCAAAATTATCAATAAATTTTTCTGTTTGTTCTTTAAATTTATCACTTGTTACTTCATCTTTAACCCGACGAATAGTACGTTCAATAGTCTTACTGATGCTTTCTGTCATATCATCAAAAACTTCTTCATAGGACTCCTCGATAATATCATCAGCATCTAAATCCTCACCGGCTTCTGTCGCATCCATCTCATTAAGCAAATCATCTACAGCTTGACCGTCACCATAAAATTCTTCCTGTGGTACTTGGAAATCTTCCATGTTTATGCCTTCTGCTGCGATAACTACATCTTTACCGAAGCAAACAATTTTTTCGCCAGGTAACACGCCTTTATCGTCTAATCTTTCACTCAATAAACTACCTTTCAGCATTACTTCTTTTACTTCACCAGTTGCTGCATCAAAAGCTAGTTCCCAAACACGGCCTAAAGTAGTGCCATCCATAGTAATCACAGTTTTACCCAAAAAGTCTCTGCCGTCTGTAGTTTCTTCGGCACTTAGCACAGTTACCATACTGCCAAAAGCTTTAACTGCAGCGAAAGGAATAACCATTACACCACTGCCAATAGCTTTTTTTCTCACTTTGATACCACTAACTTTATTATCTTCTCCGATAACAACACTTTGAACTTTCCCCAATAAAGTACCGTCAGTCAGATTTAAGACATCTTTACCCATAATACTGCCTAAATTAACTAATTGTTCACTCATGGCTAACGCCTCCTCAATAATTAAATATTTTCTTCTTAATTTTGTTCTTGTTGCTGCTGTTTTGCCAATTCTTTAGCTTCTTTTTTCAATTTCCGATTATAGACTTTACGCGATATCCAAATACTTACTTCATATAAAATCATCATTGGAATTGCCAAACCTACCTGGCTGACAATATCTGGTGGAGTTAATAATGCTGCCAAAATTAAAACTACCAGCAAAACATACTTTCTGTTTTTCTCCAACATAGGAGGATTAATAATCCCCAGCTTGGTTAAGAAGTAAACCACCATTGGCAATTCAAACATCAAACCGAAAGGAATTAAAAATCTCAAAACAAAGGATACATAAGAACTGGCAGAAATCATCGGTACTAAATCACCACTAAAGGTAAATAATAAAGCATTTAAACCCAACCGCAGAATGAAGAAATAACCAAACGCAATACCACCAACAAATAGGAAGATACCGGAAAATAACATCGAGAAAAAGATTTTCTTTTCATGACTATATAAGGCCGGCAAAACGAAGCGTAATAATTTCCAAATAATAACCGGACTGGAAAGCACTACACCACCTAAGAAAGCTATCTTCATATAAACCATGAAACCTTCGGTTACTGTCATAAAGTTCAATGGCAAACCTAATGAAATAAACGGTTCCATAATAATATTGGCTACAACATCATTAAAAGCCAAATAAGTAACAATTGTTGCTACTACTACTGCAATAACACTATGCAGGATTGTTTTTCTCAATTCCTCCAAATGCTCCATCATGGGTGCAAATTTTTCATCTACTGCCTTTTCTTCCATTTTCTCACCACTTACTCTTTTCTTTTATTCCTTGCACGCTTGCAAAATCCCTGCTAAGCTTTTGGAGCTTCCTCAGTTACAACTTCTTTTAACTCTTTTTCCAAATCTTTCATGGCACCTTTAACATCTACGGCATCTTTAACAAAATTTACTTCGCTTTTAATATCTCCGACTTCACTTTTAATATCATTTACTTCTTTTTTGATATCAGCATCAATATTATTCACAGCACCTTTAAATTCTCGAATTGCTTTTCCTAAAGTAGCACCTACTTCCGGCAGTTTGCCCGGTCCGAAAATTAACAATGCTGCAACTAAAATAACAATTAATTCTGTCCAACCAATACTTCCCATTATTATAAAACCTCCTAATTCGACAATACTATCATCATACCATATTTCAAATTCTTTTACCATAATTCAGATTGGAAAAATCGTTAAGACTTATTAAAATTTCAGCTTTCATTTTTTATTTTATTGTATTTTTTCCATGAAAGCAAAGGCAATTTTTCACAAACAAAAAAGAGCCGAGACCTAAGCCTCGGCACTTTTATTATTAGTCGTCGTCTCTAACAATACCTTTGCGGTAGTTGTCAATAGCTTTACGCATAGCATCAATCCCGATTAAGGAGCAGTGCATTTTTTTATCAGGCAAACCACCTAATTCATCAGCTACAGCTTCTTCTGTCAGCTTATAAGCTTCTTCTACAGTTTTACCTAAAATCATTTCTGTCAAAATGCTGCTGCTGGCAACTGCTGCTGCACAACCAAAAGTTTCAAATGTAACATCTTTAATGATACCATCTTCAACTTTTAAGTACATTGTTGTGGAGTCACCACAGTCAGGATTACTTACTTCACCTACTGCTGTTGGTTGTTCCATTTCACCTTGATTACGTGGATTCTTTGCATAGTCCAATGTTTTTTCTGTGAACTGCATACCTGCCATTTATTTCGACCTCCAAATTGAATAAATTCGTTTTTTTCAATACTTACTATTAAAGCACAACCCTTATCTTTTTTCAATCCATTTTATTACTATTAGCAAATTTTTTCGATAGTTTGCTGCATAAAACAACAAGCAATCCTTTATCTTCGTTCAAAACCAAATATGGACCGTATTTACCGCGAGGTGCAGGAATAATTCCTCTTTCAAGCCAATTTTCCGTACCATCACTTTCTAGGATATCGCCTGCTTTAATTTCTTTTGTCCCAGTTAAGACTTCTAAAACAAGACATTTTCCTTCCGGACTTATATAACGTGGCTTACCCTCCCTCTCTTTCTTCTTTTCCCATTGAATTAATACTTCGTGTGCCAAAGGAGCAAATATAGATGCTAAAAGCAAAAACGGTGAATAAATATCGCCTAAAAGCGCTAAAACAAGTAAAATTACACTATAAAGAAAAAGCTTGCCTGCCGACCTCTGCACCTTATGTTCTACCGTATCTGTTAAGACTAAATCGCTATAACCCAAAGCTGCCAAAATAGGAATAAGCTGATAAACTACATTCCATTCCCCACTAAGACTACTTCGCAATAACGGCCACCATTCAGGCATTGTCAAAACGCCTTCTGTTAATTCCAACGGTGTTGCTAAAAATGGCAGCATTGCTACCAAGGGCAAAGGCCAAAACATTTGCAGCAGATAACCACCAACTATACGCCCATCCTCTAAACGCGTGTAAATCGGCACTGTACCATAACGGCTGCTCAAGACCATCAGCAATGCTTCTACTAGATGTAGGACAGCCACCAAAGCCATTAGATGAGCAATATTCACCTCCGGCCAGCCTAAGCAATAGCTGCTGATTGCTAAAAGACCTCCACTGTAGGAAAAGCAAAGAAATCTTTGGCGTATCATTACCAAAA
>JAFXJE010000012.1 GCA_017532485.1 Peptococcaceae bacterium
TCTATTCCATATTTTTTTAAAATTTTCTCTATTTCACTGCAATTCATTAAACCATCTGAACTGTAGCTCATTACAATATTACTGAATTTTGCCTTACTTATCAAATCTTCAAACGCCTCGCAAACCTCATTTCTCACACAAAATGGGGACTTCAAGTCATAATAAGGTCTCATTCCTGTAACACCATAAATTTTAGGATAATCATATTTTGAAATCATTTCAAGCAAATGATAATTAGGTGCATATTGTCTTGAGTTATATGGAGGATCTAGATACAATATGTCTCCATCTATTTCTTCGATTAATTTATTTGCATCAACATTATAACTTTTATTATTTCTTTTATTATCAATAACATCGAGCCTTGCCATTTCTAAATCTTTAAAAGTTCGTTTGTCCCAATGCTTTAAATATGCCCCATATGTCCCTGTGATATTAGAAATATACGGAACTCCTTCAATAAGTCCTGCTAACAGATAATAATATTCTAACTCCGTAATCAAATTTTCCTTTTTCCACAATTCTATTGTGTTGCGTATAAAATCAATTCTTAATGCATTCTTATTAGACACATACATTCGTTCACAATCATCATGTGGAGTATAGTTTTTAGTTATAAAATATCTATCATCATTGTAATCCAATATTTCTATTTGTGTTTCTTCTAAAAATTTAAATGGATCTTCTATGCCCATCGCTTTCAATTTTGAAAACACTGGTTTCGAGTTGTTTTCAACTGTTGCTTTTTGTATAACATATGAAAAATGCAGTGCATCATTTGAGTGCACTTCATATCTAGGTTTAAAATAACGAGCAACTGAACCAGTTCCTGAAAAAATATCACAAAATATCTTCTCATTTCCTGTTGTATTTTCAGATATAACTCTATCGATATTTTTTAATAAATTAGTCTTATTACCAATAAATCGCACAAGTCTGCACCTCACATCCCAAAACATCCTTATTAATCGTTATATCACTTATTAATTTAAAAGTCAATTATGTTATAAATTTGTTTCTTTAATATTTTTACACATAAAAAGAGGCTGGGACAAAAGTTAATCCAGCTACGGAAAAAGCACTGCATATAGTGATAATGGAATATCCGTTCACTATATACAGTGCTTTATTATTGTTTAAAAAGTGTTTTGTCCCAGCCTCTTAACTAAACTTCAAGGTAAAGGTTGTACCCTGACCTTCTTCGCTTTCTACCTCAATCGTGCCTTGATGTAATTCCATCAAAGATTTGCAAATCCAGAGACCTAAGCCGACGCTTTTTTCTTCACCAGGACGGTCAATGCCTCGTGCAAAGGGTTGAAATATTTTTTCACGATAATCTTTGGCTATACCTATACCGTTATCGCGTATTTGCACTATTTTTTCATTACCTTCATTACGAGCAACTAAACAAATCTTGCCACCTGCATCAGTGAATTTAAGCGCATTACTGACTAAATTTAAAATAATTTCGCGAATACGCCCATAATCTCCTTGAATTAACAGTGGTTCTTGTGGCACATCTATTTCCAGATTTATTTTTTTCTCTTGCACACGCAATTCTACTAAGCTTGCTGTTTCATGCAAAACATGACTTAGATTAACTGTTTCTTGCTGCAAAATCATCTGCCCTGAATCCAGCTTTGCCCAATCTAATATTTGATTAACAATAGCTAAAAGCTGGTCAGAATTTTTCAACATTTTGCCTAAATAAAGCTTTTGCTTTTCATTGAGTGGACCAAAGGTTTCCTCCAAAAGCAAATCGCCAAAACCTTTTATTCCATTTAAAGGTGTTCTGATTTCATGGCCGATTTGGGCTAAAAAATAACTTAATTCCGGCTTATTCGTCTCCATGTAATTCACCTGATTTCAAGCGCTGATAAAGAGCACCTATTTTCTGGAGATGTTCTTCTTCCTCTTCCTTAATTAAACGACAAATTTCCTTTGTCTCCGTGCGCATTTCTAATTCCTGCAAAACTTTATAATAAAAGATAGCCGCTTCTTCCTTGGCCAAATATTCCACCAAGCTTAAGAACAAGTCTTCTTGTTCTGCTAATGCTATATTTACTTTATCAGGTTCTTCTGCTTGTTCTTCAAACATAGACAAAATTTTTTGAGCATGACGCAATTCTTCCATAGCATAGCCAAGAAAAGCTTTTTTCACAGCAATATCACCATATTGTCCTGCTAATTGTGTATATTGGACTGCCGAATTCATCTCATCTTCTAAGCCCTGTTGCAAAGTTTTTTTCCATTCTTGCTCCATAATGCCAGCCCTTTCTATTTGTGTTCAGTCCAAGGATGAAAATATGTTGGACGCTGCATAGTTTTCCACAAACGCACCACTGAGGCAACCATTACAATGCCTAAAGCTATTGCACCGGCAATAGATAAGGTACGCAGTCCTGTGGTAGAAAACATAGCTATATCGCCACGAATAAAATATTCCATTGTATAATACATCCCACCACCTGGAACCGTTGGGATAATAGATACAGTTAAAAACGAACTTACAGGGCATTTGCATACCCGTGCCAGTACTTCGGCAAATAATGCAATAGCTACGCCGGAAATAAAGTAACATATTATATCATTAGCAATAAAATAGTGGCTGAATAAATAAGCAGCCCAGCCAAAAGCACCATCAACAGCCGCGATAATCAAATGGTCTTTTTGAAGATTAAACACCATCCCTACTGCAAGGCAGGCAAAAAAACTATAGACACAAGGTAAAATATATTCCATCACTAGACGATCCCTCCTGCCATTATCAAAACTGCCCCAGTACCTAAAGCAAGTGCCAAAGCAATCATCAAGGCTTCTATAGCTCTAACTGTACCAGCCAATAAATCTCCGGCTATGAAATCACGAATAGCATTAGTAATGGCTACCCCCGGTACTAAGTTCATTAACGTAGCAATAATAATTTTATCTACATTATCGCCCAGCTGCAAATGCACCGTCATAATCGCAATAAATGCCACCATAGCACTGTTGGTCAAATTGATAAAGAAAACGTTAGTCTGAAACTTTTCCATATATTGAACCACTATCCGCAGAATTGCACCACTGATTCCTGCAATTACTGCATCTCGGAGCGTGCCGCCGAAAAACAAGGCAAAGGAAGCTGCTACCACCGCATAAGCACCAACTATCTGCCAATAAGAATAACGCTTGCTTTGTCTAATTTGTTTTAATTTTTGGTGGATTTCATCCATACTCGGTTTAGTTTGGCAAATTTCCCGACAAAGATTATTTAACTGATTTACTATAGTATAATTTGTTCCACGAACTAAAATGCGACGCAATCTAGTATAACATTCATCTTCATGGGTAGTAATTGTCACAGCAATATAAGAAGGTATAGCAAAAACATCCACATGCTTAACACCATAAGCATAAAGAATGTGTTGGATAGATTCCTCGACACGATAAATTTCCGCACCATTTTCCAACAAAAAATGCCCGACATCCGTAGCTGTATTTAATAATTTTTGATAATCACAGTTGACTTCAGCCAATATCCTCACCTGCTTTTACGCTTCTTATACCAATTTATTTTACTGCGATAGCCTCGATTTCTACTTGTACATCTTTTGGCAGACGAGCTACTTCTACGCAAGCTCTTGCTGGACAATTTTCTTGGAAATATTGAGCATAAACACCGTTAATTTTGCCAAAGTCGTCCATATTTTTGATGAATACACTTGTTTTAACTACATTATCCAAAGTCATTTCAGCAGCAGCTAAAACAGCTTTTAAGTTTTCTAAACATTGTTTTGTTTGTTCTTCCACGTCAGCGGAAACGATTTCCCCAGTCGCTGGTACTACTGGAATTTGACCGGAAATGAATAACATATTGCCTGCCATAATTGCTTGAGAATAAGGTCCAATAGCTTGTGGTGCTTCATTAGTGTGAATAACTTGTTTCATTTTTATAATCTCCTCTCATTTAAATCCATTCATTAATTAATTTTGGTCGAAATTGCAAATAATCTCCACTGACCAAATGGAAATTTATCCCCCACTTTTCATCCAAGAGGGCAAATTTATGAGCATGGCTGTGCAAATGCCCGTAAATGCAAGTTTGAACACCAAATTCCTCCATTAATTCAATAAAAGGCGTTTTTTCTGCTTTATAATTAACTGGAGGATAATGCATCATTACTATTCTTTGCTCAATGTTCGCAGGTATTTTTTCCAAAGATAAGCGCAGACGCCCAATTTCCCTAGCATAAATTTTATCATCATGCGCATCACTAAAACCTTGCTCACCTGGGCAGAGCCAACCTCTAGTTCCACAAACTGCCAAGCGTTCTTCTAGAACAAAGCAATCATTTTGCAAGACCATCATATCAGGCGGCAAAGCTTTCTTAACCTTGCTAACTGTATCCCACCATAAATCATGATTGCCACGCAAAAGCAATTTTTTCCCCGGCAGAGAAGAAATAAAGGCAAAATCAAGCTCGGCTTCACTTAAATCCATTGCCCAGGAAATATCCCCTGGCAATAAAACATAATCCTCTGCCCCAACAACAGCTTGCCAGTTTTCTCGTAAGCGATTGGCATGTTCTTCCCAACCATCACCGAAGATATTCATCGGTTTATATTCTTTGCCCTCAGCATTAAAGGACAAATGGGTATCCTCTATAGCAAATATCTTCATATTCTCAGCCACTCCTTACGATAATATCTTGCAGACAGCATTAGTTGCAAAAACTTGCAGACACTCAACCAGCACTTCCTGTCCAATAGCATTGCCACCACCTAAAATATTTAATACATAGCCGTCTAAACGAGCTATGCCATCACGTTTTTTTTCATGGTGCTGACTTGTGATTTTTACGCGTAGGATTTCATGTGGTTCTACAGGAAGCTTGCTGCCTTGCTGTTCTAAAGTATGAATTGCTTGCAAGTGATATTCTTCATCAGCTAAAGTACCAATACCTTCTACCAACAATTTTTTGCCCATCTTTTCTTCCAACTGCTGCAAATCCTGACCATTGCTGCCGATAAGATAAGCTGCTGTCTGAGGATGACAACGCACACTAATAGCTTCAGCCTCTGTGCGTCGGCTCAGTTCAAGCAATTCTTGTTTAAGCTTAATTCCGATAGTTTCTTCAGATAAAATCCGACCTTTGCCTTGACAATGCGGACATTCTCTTTCTAAAAGTTCACTCAATGGCACTTTTGTGCGCTGTCTGGTCATTTCCAGCAAGCCTGCACTTGTCCAGCCATTGACCTTACATTTAATTCTATCTTTATTTGCTGCCTCATCCATAATGGTCAAAACTTTTTGGCGGCTTTCCTCATCATCCATGCTGATAAAATCTACCAAAATAATCCCTGATAAATTACGCAAGCGAATTTGCCGACAAATTTCTGCTGCAGCTTCTAAATTCATTTGCAAGATAGTCTGCTGAAAATTACCCTTGCCTATAAATTTACCGGTATTAACATCAATCACATTTAAAGCTTCTGTTTTATCTATTACTAAGTAACCACCGTTTTTCAGCCATACTTTGCGTTTAACACAACTAGCTATTTCTTGCTTTACGCCATAATCTACCAACAAATCCTGTTCTGGACGGTACTTTATTTTTCCTTTGCGATGCAGTTGCGGGAAACAACTGATTAGCTGCTCCGCCTGTTCCTCGCTATTGGTAACAATCTCCTCGACTTGACCCGGTCGCACCAAATTTTGGGCAAATTGCAGACCTAAAGACTTTTCGGCTGCAGCTAAACCTTTATGCGTAGCTTGGTTAATTTTTTTCTCAATTAAAACCCAGTGCTGTAATAAAGCTGCTGCCTCTGCTTGTAAAACCTCTAAAGGCAAAGAAGTCGCTGCCGTACGCACAATAAAACCGTGTTGACCCAAACCTGCAGTATGGGCTACAGCTTGCTGCAATTCCTTGCGTTTTTGTTCATTGGTAATTTTATGTGAGACCATAGTTTCTTTGGCATTGACTAAAAAAATCAAACCATGACCTGTCAATTGCAAACGACAGCTTACCTTAGGTCCTTTATTATCGACAGCCTCTTTCTTGACTTGCACGACAATCTGCTGACCTACTTTCAGAATGTCTTGCAAATTAGGATGTGCACCATTTAATTCCTTAGGCTGCAATACTTCTTCCAAGGGCAAATAAGCATTTTTTTCCCAACCTAAATCAATGAAAGCTGCCTGCATCCCCGGCAAAATATTCTCCACTACACCACGATAAATATCGCCTATTTGAGGTTCTTCATGCTGTCGTTCCACATAATACTCAACTAAACGCTTATCTTGAATTACAGCAACTTCTTCTTGTTCTGCTGTTACTTGAATAATCATTTGCTGTGCCATAACTGACACCTCTCTTATGCTTTACTCCATTCTAAAGGAGTAATTTTCTTGTTTTCACTTTGCATAATCCACAAACCTTGACGATGAATACGCAAAATATGTTGAACAGGTGGTAAACCACACGCCATCATTCCATAGATAACCTCTTCAGGACGAACATTAAATTCGCTGCCAGTCTGAATACCTAAATCAATTACTACTTTTTGACCATCAGCTTTTGCCTTGATATCCTTAATCCCAGGTCGAATATTTACAGTACGTTTTTCTTTACTGTTTTTCTTAAAGCGCAAAATGTTTACTTCTTCACGCTGTAAAACATCATCAATAATTTTTGCCAATTGTTCATCAGCAACAGCCTCTACTGTTTCTACCAACAGCTGATATTCGGAGAAATTAACCAAAGACATTAAAGCCTCTTGCTTACCCTCCATTTTTTTCATGCGCACAATTTGAAAAGCTGGAGGTAAGGCTTTAACTAAAGCTTCTTCTACTACTGCTAAATCTATTTCTTCAGTTAATTCCATATCCATAAATTCTGCATCACTTGTTGTCCCTACAGCTAAGGCAGAGGCAAAACTAATCTTTGGGTGTGGATTAAAGCCTTGGCTGTAGCCTAAAGGTAAGCCTGCTCTTCTGATACTGCGCTCCCAAGCATGAGTAATATCTAAATGGGAAAGAAAACGACCTTCCGCAGTTTTACGATAATGTATTCGTATTAGCACGCAATTTTCCTCCCTTCAAATCCAAAGCAACATCTAAATCTTGGCAAACGCCACAAGCAGAACATTGACCAATACGGCAGTCAGGTGTTACTTCTGCTTTCATGGCTTTTTGATGTTCGCGAATTAAATAAGACTTTCTTACCCCACAATGGATGTGGTCCCAAGGTAATATTTCATCATAAGGAATTTCTCGATAAGCATAAAACTCAGGGTCTAAGTTGCAGTCAGCAAAGGCTTCCAGCCACCAATCCATATCGAAAAATTCACCCCAGCCATCCATTTTGCAGCCTTTTTCCCAAGCACGATATAATACTTGGCCTAAACGACGGTCACCTTTAGCAAAAATAGCTTCAATATAGCTTACTTGGCTGTCATGGTAATTATATTTTACGCGTTTATGCTTGATAAAATCACGCAAATAGCGTTGTCGACGACGCAATTCTTCTGCTCGCACCTGTGGCTCGAATTGAAATGGGGTAAACGGCTTTGGCACAAAGCCAGCTACGCTGATCGTTACCTCTGGAGAAGGACCTTTATTGCCATTAGCTCGGCGCACTTCATCACCGATACTGATTACTTTATAAGCAAGTCTAGCAATTCCTTCTAAATCCTCATCTGTCTCGGTCGGCAAGCCCATCATAAAGTAAAGTTTAATCTTACTCCAACCATTACTAAACGCCATGCGTGCCACAATTTCCAAGTTTTCTTCTAAAACACCTTTATTAATAACATCTCGCAGTCGCTGTGTTCCTGCTTCTGGTGCAAAAGTTAAACTGGTGCGTTTTACCTTTTGCACTTCTTTCGCTAATTCCATTGAAAAATTGTCCACGCGTAAAGATGGCAATGATACGCTAACATGGTCTTTTTCTACTTTTTCAATTAAAGCAGGCAATAAAGTATCAATACAAGTATAGTCACTGGTACTCAAAGAAGTTAAGGAAATATCGTTATGACCTGTATTTCGCAAAATATCCAGACCTTGCTCCAATAGTTCTTCTTGGGTTTTTTCTCTCACTGGACGGTACAGCATCCCTGCCTGACAAAAACGACAACCTCTTGTGCAGCCCCTTTGTACTTCCAACATAGCACGATTATGCACCACATCTAGATAAGGTACAATAGGTTCCGTTGGGAAATACGCTTTGTCCATATGCTGCAAATAGCGTTTTTGGATATACGCCGGTGCTTGTGGATGGTTAGGCTTAACCTCCGCAATAGTACCATCATCATGGTAAGTTACATCATAAAAACGTGGGATATAAACACCACCGATACCTACCAATTCATCCAACAATTCTGTCTTGATTATTTTGCCATCATGTTTTTCCAAATGCTCCAGCATGACTGCATAAACTTCCAAATTCATTTCTTCCCCTTCA
>JAFXJE010000129.1 GCA_017532485.1 Peptococcaceae bacterium
CGCCCAATCAGGAACATCGAGGAAAGGACATTGCTCACGGAAGTATTCAGCATTATTTTTTACAGTAGTCTGTCCCTTATTCAGACGCATCATCATAATACCCATTTCTACACGATTCAGTGGATCTGTTAAACGGAAGCCGTTTTCATCACCAAAAAATAAATTTTGCTCATGCAGCCATTGGGCTTTTTCCTCCGTTGTTAAATGAGAGAAAATTTCTTCTTCAACTTCAGGTATAATTGTGGAAAAGCTCGGCAGCTCGTCGTCGGCAGTAGCGTTCAATAAATTATAATAATAAAAAGGGACAGCCTCATATTGTCCTTCAGTACGCCCAGTAATGATTTTTTTACTTAGTTCAAACTGGTGAGAATCATAGGTATGAGTTTTCTTTTCATTGAAGGTATCGATATCCAGTAAAAAATACTCGAAGCGGTCATTATATTCCTGTGAACCAAGTGGGTCATTAAAAGTGGTATCAAGCATCCACCAACGGTCATTGAGATAAACACTATTCCAAACATGACTGCTGCCGTTAGCCGTACCTGTCACTTTGATGCAGGGGATATTCAACTTTTCGCAGAAAAGCATGACAGTATTAGCATAACCTTCACAAACTGCCGAACCTTCGATAAGGCAGCCATAAATGGTAAAAGCATTTTCGTAACGGTCAGGTTCATTGATAGCTTGAAGACAATAGGAACAATTATCAACTAGATAATCATTGATAAATTTTACTCTGTCTATAGCAGAAGATAATTTTTGGGCCTCGGCAACTAAAGAGTTGATTTTACTAATAGCCTCTCGATTGTGGTCTTGCAAATTTCTGCCTTGGAATTTAACTTCAAAAGTAGCAGGCTCTTCGTGGGAAAAATCTATTTCAGCATCTAAACTAAACGGAAGGAGATTAATAGCGATTTCTAAAGCTTCATAAATAAATTCTTCAGCATCGCCGATTTTGTAGCCTGAAACATCTGAAGCAAGAGATAATTTGCCAGAAGCATCATTTTCTAAATAAAGTTGATAGATAGAAGTAGCAACGCCAGTAATATCTGTAGTAGAAGCGAAAGCCGGTGTTACTGTACTGGAAAACAGTAAGCAGAAACTGAGGAGTAGAGTAGAAAAAAATTTCATAGTCATCACTCGCTTTCAAATATTAAATAAATGTCTATATGAAATTATAACATAAAAAGTATGTTAAGATATTAGCAAATGATGTAATTAATTTATTAAAAAAGCAAATTGCCCTTCTTCTTCTTTTGAATTATAATAAAAACAATTGGGAAGGAGAATGAAAGATGTTTGCAACGATTGTTAATATGATTGTAATTGTTTTAGGGGCATTGTTAGGCATTTGTTTCAAAAAGGGTATTCCTGAGCAGATGAAAAACACAATTATGCAGGGTATGGGCTTGGCTGTAATCTTGATTGGGTTGCAGATGGCGATGACAGCTGAAAATGTAATTATTATCATTATTAGTTTATTGCTTGGTGGTATATTAGGGGAATGGGCAAAATTAGATGAACGTCTGAATAATCTAGGTGAAGTGATAAAAACTAAAACACATATTGAGGATAATAATTTTGTTGATGGTTTCGTTAATGCCAGCTTGATTTTTTGTATTGGGGCTATGGCGATTATTGGTTCAATTGAAGCAGGTTTAAATCAAGATTATGATATTTTATTAGCAAAATCAACATTGGACGGTATCATGGCTGTTGTTTTAGCCTCATCATTGGGGATAGGTGTAGCTTTTTCAGCTTTGGCAGTTTTTATTTATCAAGGCACTTTGACTTTATTGGCAGGTGTTCTTCAAAACGTATTGACAGAGGCTGTTATCAGCTGTATAGCTGCTTGTGGTGGTTTATTGATAGTAGGGATAGGGTTAAGCATCGCTGAAATTAAAAAAATAAACACGATTAATTTATTGCCGTCAATTTTTATTGCTGCGTTATTAGCTTGGTTCATCATTTAGAAATGAGGGGAAAATATGTTAACTATAGGATGTCATTTGTCAGCTTCTAAAGGGTATTTGGCTATGGGTAAAGATGCGATTAGTATCAATGCCAATACATTTCAATTTTTTACACGTAACCCACGTGGTGGTAAAGCTAAAGAAATCAGCCCTGCTGATGTGGAAGCTTATTTAAGATTAGCTGAGGAACATGGAATTGGACAAATTTTAGCCCATGCACCCTATACCATGAATGCTTGTTCCAAAGATGCAGGAATTAGAGCTTTTGCGTTAGAAATGATGCAGGATGATATTAGGAGAATGGAATATTTGCCGGGAAATTGTTATAATTTTCATCCGGGCAGTCATGTTGGACAAGGTTTGGAAATTGGTATTGCGCAAATTATCGAGCTTTTGAACAAAGTTATTACTCCAGAGCAACAGACAACTATTTTGTTGGAGACAATGGCAGGCAAAGGTAGTGAAGTGGGAAGTCGTTTTGAAGAATTGCGACAAATTATTGATGGTGTGGAGTATAAAAATAAAGTTGGAGTTTGTTTGGATACTTGCCATGTTTATGATGC
>JAFXJE010000130.1 GCA_017532485.1 Peptococcaceae bacterium
CCAATAACTCCTGAAACAAGAATAAATTCTACCTTAATCCAAAATGCTCCCAATAAAATCAAAGCTGCCCAAAAACAGCCCCACGAAATCAAGCGAAGTTCTTCTACATTTTGCTGAACAAAAACATTTTTCTGCTCAATATTGGCCAATAACTTGTCCATACTGCGAATACAACGCAATACAGGCAAAAATACTAAATAAAATACGGCTAAAAGCAAAGGCTCCCGGAGAAATAACGGCAAACCTACTGCCAAAACCAGCCAAACAACAAAAACAATTTTCGTCCAAATAATAGTAATCCGTAATGATAAAGACTGTTGTTCCATCTCCTCACCCTCCTCTATTTATTGTACCAAATGATTATTGTTTGTCAAATATTATTTATCGTTTTTCGATAAATAATATTTGACAAACAATAATGTAAATAGCTTCAGGCCTGTTCTTTTTCTTTTATTTTTTTCTCTATACTTTTCACTTCCATTAATGCATGAGTATAGTTGCGTAAATTACGACAATTACTGTCTTGTTCAAAAACCTTTTCGCATACAGCTAATCGTTCTTTAGCCTCTTTCAGTTTTTCTTCATCACTTTTCTGCCACGGAAAACGCATTATCCGTATCCCTCTTTTCATTTACAAATTCAGTATTCTTTTTTTATTTTCTGAATATATTAATCTTAGATATTTCTCTGTCAAAATTACTCAAGGAGTGACTGTTATGAATTCTGAATTAATTACTTTCCAGCAAAAGCTGGATTGTTTTCTCCAAGATTTTCAACAACTGCTTTACGAGTTCGCCCGTCTTCGTCAAGTTTCACCTCGTCTGCGCACTGAAAGTTCTAAGCTCTTGGAACAATATTTACTTCGCGGCGGGCGAATGGTTAAACAAATCAGCCATGAATACCATGATGATTTAATGCAAGGTATTTCATGGCTCAAAATAAAAATGATGCTTTAACCCTCTCTGCCTGTCCACAGTATAAATCAAAAAAGTGGTTAGGGCAATTAATTTTGTCCTAACCACTTTTCTCTTAATGGTGTTCCCCACATTCATGACTATGTTCATGATTATGGCAAATTGAACCAGTAGATTTTAACTCACCTTTTAAGTATAATTCAACATTAACTTGAGCTTCACCCTGTGCTCCAACAACAACCTCCACTTTTCTTTCATTAAAGATTTCTACAGCACCACCGCCCATACCACCAGCAATGATAACTTCAACACCTTTATCAGCTAAAAAGTTGGGCAAAAAACCAGGTTTATGTCCAGGGTTGGGAATACTTTCTTGTTTTGTAATTTGTCCTTCTTCAATATCAAATAAAATAAAGTTGGCACAGTGTCCAAAGTGTCCAGCAACCTCTGTACCCATAGCAGCTACAGCAATTTTCATCTGAAATCTCTCCTTTAAGATAAAATATAATTTTTTATTTAATTATTTAACAAAGCCATTGTTTTTTGGTAGGCTTGATAAAGTGCCTGACGTGCAGGACAATCTATTTCAGCTAGACTTTGTCCATTATTAATGGCAAAACTAGCTTGTTTATCATATGGTACATGACCTACTAACGGCAATTGATGAGCTTGGCAGTATTGTTCGATTTGTGCTGTATGTTCCGGACTATTATCATATTTATTGATGCAAACAGCAGTAGTTACTTGAAATTTAGCAGCTGTCTGAACTATTCTGTCTAAATCACTTAACCCTGATAACGAAGGCTCGGCAACAATCAAAATCAAATCCACACCAGTAATAGATGCAATTACCGGACAACCAATACCCGGTGAGCCATCAATAACAGCCAACTCCACATCCTTTGGTACAGCATAATACAATGCATTTTTCACAGCAGAAACAAGCTTGCCTGAATTACCTCGACCCATGCGTAAAGCAGCTGTTGAAAATACTTCTTCTCCCTGATAGAGAGCAAGCTCACCAGCAATATCTTGTTGCAATTGTGCTGCAGAAGTTGGACAAATATATTCACAAACTCCACAGCCTTCACAAGCATACTGCCGAACTTGATAAACATTACCGACTTTTTCCAAAGCTTGAAAACGACAAGCTTGGACACATTGACCACAAGCAATGCATTTATCAGCGTCAATAACAGCTTTTTGTGAGCCAATAAAATCTGATTTTTCAGGTAAATCACTTCTACCACTGACTAGATGCAGATTTGGTGCATCAACATCACAATCTGCCAAAGCTTTAGCTTGGGCAAATTTGATAAAAGCTGCTGCTGTTGTTGTTTTTCCCGTACCGCCTTTGCCGCTTAAAATCAATAGTTTTTTCATAAAATCAATATCCTTTCGTCAGCTTGGCTACTTTTAACTTCGGACAGCAGCTTCAATCTGCTGCAACAAATCTTGGAAAAGGCGCTTAGCTTGCTCATCTATTTCCACAAGAATTTTACCATCAGCAGTAGCTTGAGCAATATTTTCCCCATAAGGCATACGGAGTAAAACGGGCAAATTGTTTTCCTGACAAAATTCCTCTAATGGCAAATAAGGATTATCCAATTTATTCATCATAACTCCACAAGGCTTACCTAAAAGGGTAACTAATTCATGTACCATGCGAAAATTATGAAAACCAAAAGCAGTAGGCTCAACTACTAGCAAGCAATAATCTGCCTCGCTAATACTTTCCATAACAGAACAGCTGCTGCCAGGTGGACAATCAATAACTGTTAAAAACTCAGTGCCTTTATTTTCTGCTAACGCAGCACTGATAACAGGCACTGCAGAAGCTTCCCCTAAATTCAGCACACCAGTAATAACTTCTACCTGTTCGTGGGTACCTTTTTGTAAAATTCCTACTGGATATTCTATTTCAGAAACAGCTTTCTGTGGACATAATAAAAGGCAGCCTCCACAAGAGTGACATATTTCGGAAAAAACTGTCGGTTTCTCTTTGATGTAGACCAGTGCATTGAAATGGCAGAAGTCAACACATTGACGACACCCATTGCAGAGCGTACTGTCAAATTGTGGCAGCAAACGATGAACAGGTTTTTCAGTGACATTCTGCGGTTTAAAAAAGAGATGACCGTTAGGTTCTTCCACATCACAATCAATATAAACAGCTTTAGGAGCTGTTGCTGCCAAATTAACTGCGGCAAAGGTCTTTCCTGCACCACCTTTACCACTAAGAACAGCTATTTTCATTGATGACCATGGAAGCCGGCATGGAAACTGGTCAATTCCTCAAGCTTCTTTTCTTGAAATGCAGTTAAATTTTCTTCGATACTTGTCCCTACAGATTTGAAAACAGCGATTTCCGCAGCCTGTAATACATTGCCGGCATTTTCGCCACAACGTGGAGTCAAAACTACTGCTGTTCCGCTGTCAACAATAAATTGAGCAGCTTTAGGCCCAGCACCACCTTCAGCTTCTGCTGCTGGATTAACAGCTAAATCACTTGCACCACTCTGTGTATCATAAAATAAAAAATAAGGGGCGCGCCCAAAGGAAACACAAACAGCGTTTTTAGTTTCATCTACAGGAATAGCAATTTTCATAATTAATCCTCCTTACAAATTTTATGGCAATGTCTGCCACAACCACAGCCTGAAGTATTACCCTCACAAATTTGGTAGTCACCACCCTCAATAACTAAAGGCAGCCCTTCTACTAAAGTGTCTGCCAGTTTTTTACGAGCACTAGCATAAATTTGTTGGACAGTTGTTCGGGCAATATTCATTTGCTTGCCACAATCCTCCTGAGAATAATTTTCCCGGTCGATTAAGCGAATAGTTTCATATTCATCAATCGTCATAATTATTTTGCGACAACCATCTGTTGCCACTAAAGGAACAAACTCTTGATAGCGTGGAATATTGCAAACTCTTCGACATTTTCTTGGTCTAGGCATGAGACACACCACCTTTGGAAATTTATTATTGGCATATGCCATTTATTAATTTAATTATAGTTCATTTTCGACATATGTCAATAATAAAAATAGACGAAAAAAATAAATCCCCTATACTTAAGAAATGCATCTCTTTTCCTGCATTTCTTAAGTATAGGGGAAGCTTGTTAAATATTCATTTTTCTTTCTAAATGAGCCATTCTTTGTTTAGCATCAGTATCATCCGGTGCGTATTCCAAAGCCTTCTGCAAATCAGCTAAGGCTTCTTCATAGCGACCTAAAGTTGTGTATAAAGTTCCTCGACCTTTGTACGCATAAATAGAATACGGGTCAAGGGCTAAAGATTGATTATACTGCTCCAAAGCCAAATCAAATTCTTCCAATTTATAATAGATATTACCTTTATCCTTATGAATAATTGCTGCCGAATATGGAGCTAAATGCAGCACTTTATCCAACTCTTCCAAAGCTTGCTCAAACTCCTCTAATTCACTGTGAATTAAGGCTACATCCCAAAGAGCTAAAGCATAATCAGGCTTGATTTTCAGGGCAGCTTCATAGTCTTCTAAAGCACCTTCCAAATCGCCCATATTCAAATATAATAAAGCACGATTATAGTAATAGCCTTCATCATCACTCTTTAAGGCAATAGCTCTATCATAATCGGCTAGGGCTGCAGGATAATTTTGTAAACTATGATTATAAATATTGGCACGGTAAAAATAAGGCTCAGGATGATTATTTTCCAAAGCTATAGCTGCGGAAAAATATTTGATAGCTTGCTCAAAATCCTCTAAATTTTTGGCAATAATACCACGTTCTAATTCTCCTTGATAAGTATTCATAACCAGCCCTCTTTTCTTTATCTGCCAAAAATTTTTCTTCGCAACGCCTGACCTGTCGGTGTCATTGCCAGACCACCAAGTGCAGTTTCCCTTAATGTATCAGGTAAAGAACGGCCTACTGAGCCCATAGTGTCAATAACTTCATCAGCAGGAATTACACTTTTGATACCAGCACGCGCCATATCCGCCATACTTAAAGCCAAGGAAACACCCATAGCATTACGCTTTGCACAAGGTACTTCCACTAAGCCGGCTACTGGGTCACAGACAAGACCTAAAATATTTTTTAACACTAAAGCACACGCCTCAGCTGCTTGTGCCGGTGTCCCACCTGCCAGTTCAACTGCTGCTGCACTCGCCATTGCCGCTGCTGCACCACATTCAGCTTGACAACCGGCTACTGCACCCGATACAGAAGCTTTGCTGGCAATAATCATTCCAATACCTGAAGCCGCCAATAAACCGTAAACAATTTCTTCATCACTTAATTCCAATAATTGCTGCAATTTATAGAAAACCCCAGGTACGATACCACAAGAACCAGCTGTTGGACAAGCCACGATTTTACCCATAGTAGCATTTACTTCGGCTACAGCTAAAGCATAACTAACAGCCTCTGCTACATTCTTGCCGGACAACATTTCGTGTTCTTGACAATAATCCAACAGTTGTTTACCTTGGCCGCCGATTAAACCTCCTTTAGAAATCTGTGGATTATTAATCCCCGTTTCAATCGACTCTTTCATGACCTGCCAATTATAAAGCATTTTATTTAACACTTCTTCTTTGCTGCATTGCTGATGCTCCATTTCATACATCAACATATATTCACCTATAGAGCAGTTATTTTCTTTAGTGTATTGTAATAATTTTTTTACAGAGCTAATTGCCATTTTCTTACCTCCTTTTCTCAAAACGGATTGATAAATTTCACATCAACTACTACACCCGTATCCAGCATTTCATCAATTACATTTTGCGATACAATCTCATCCGTTTCAATAACCATATAGGCTACAGTGCGTTTTACCTGTCTAAACACACGCATTGATGCAATATTTACTTTATGATTAGCTAGAATACCTGTAATTTGATTAATTGCACCTGGTTGGTCTAAATGAGTATCAATAATAGTAGGATATTCTCCCTCAATATCCACTTCAAAATTGTCCAATTCAATAATTTTAATTTTACCACCACCAACAGAGCAGCCAGTAACTGTTTTTTCATCACCATGCTTATCTTTCATGATAAATCTTACCGTATTGGCATGATGTTCGTCCCCTAAGTCAATACGAGTAATTGTATAATTAAGTCCTGCTTCTTCTGCCAGTTGATAAGCATCTTTAATTCGCACATCATCTGTATCCATGCCTAACAAACCGGATATAATAGCTAAATCTGTACCATGACCTTTGTAAGTTTCTGCAAAAGAGCCATGGAGCTGAATATCTACAAAGGTTGGCATCCCATCCGTCAAACTTCTAGCAAAGCGACCTAAACGAACTGCGCCTGCTGTATGTGAGCTTGATGGACCAACCATAACTGGACCAATAATATCAAAACAACTGTAATCACTCATTGTATATCTCCTCCTGCTAATATATTTTCTTCTTCCTATTTTACTATTATAAGTAAGTATTTATCAATATCACTTTTCGTGCTATAATAATTATTAATCGTTTATTTTGAAAGAAGGGCGATAAAGATGACAAAAACTCCTGAACAAGAAGCTTTGGCCGAAGCTGCTGAACAATTAACTCGCACCATGGAAAAAACTCGTATTGCCGAATATGTGGAATACTTGGAACATCCAGGAAAACTATTATGGACCAATTTTTTAATTGGTATTGCGCGTGGTTTGGGAAGCACTATCGGGCTAGCCATAGTCTTAGGTATCCTTGTTTATTTCTTGCAAAACATTATCACCTTAAATCTACCCTTAATCAGCGATTGGATTGCCGACTTTATTACCATGATTCAAAACAACTATAATATTGGGCGCACTATTTGATAGCCGGAAAGGATTATTAATTTATGCATTTTTATCTGCTTATTTTAGGTCTCTTAATCTTAGACCAAGTTGTTAAAATACTCGTTCGTCAAACTATGACCTTAGGTCAAAGCATCCCACTTATTCCTGGTGTCTTTCAATTAACTTATGTAGAAAATCCCGGTGCTGCTTTTGGGATGCTGGCAAATCAAAGATTTTTCTTCATTGTCATCACTGTAGCTATCTTAGGCATTTTCTTCTACCTCTATACTCAGCTAGCCAATAAAAAATCCGTAGCAGCAGTTGCTTTGGCTTTGAGCATCAGTGGTGCTATCGGTAATTTTATTGATCGCCTTTTTCGTGGCACAGTAACAGATTTGTTTGATTTTTGCTTGATTTCCTTTCCTGTATTTAATATTGCCGATATTTGTATTTGCCTTGGCATTGCTCTTATCTTTTATCTACTTATCGTCAAAGGAGAAGATTTTTAATGGATATTTTCACTATAGAAGTAACTGCTGATTTAGCTGGCACAAGATTAGATAGCTTTTTAACAAGCCAATTACAAGAAATTTCCCGTGCCTATTTACAAAAATTGATTAGTGATAATTTAATTTTAGTTAATGAGCAAAATAAAAAAGCTAATTACAAAGTTAAAGAAGGCGATGTTATCCTTGTGCAAATTCCGGAAGCTGCTCCTATTGATGTATTACCGGAAGAAATGGACTTGGACATCGTTTACGAAGATAGTGACGTAATTGTTATCAATAAACCTGTAGGTCTAGTTGTACACCCTGCCCATGGTCACTATAGCGGCACATTGGTCAACGGTTTGTTGGCGCATTGTAAAGATTTATCAGGTATCAATGGTAAAATGCGTCCAGGGATTGTTCACCGTATTGACAAGGATACTTCAGGTTTAATCATGGTTGCCAAAAATGATGCTGCTCATCAACATTTAGCAGCTCAATTAAAAGAACATTCCATTACTCGCGCTTATTATGCCTTAGTCCAAGGAGTAATTAGTGAACCTGCCGGCCTAGTTGATGCTCCTATTGGCCGCCATGGTACTGACCGTAAAAAAATGGCCGTTACTTTTAACAACAGCAAAGAAGCACGCACTAAGTATGTAGTTAAAGAACGCTTTGCGCGGAATACCTTTGTCGAGTGTCGCTTAGAAACCGGTCGTACTCATCAAATTCGTGTGCATATGGCATATCTAGGTCACCCCTTAGTCGGCGACCCTTTATATGGCACTCGAAAAAACAATCTAGATTTTCCAGGTCAAGCACTGCACGCTTACCAATTGGGATTTGTGCATCCTCGAACAGGTGAAAACTTATTATTTGAAGCTCCGTTACCAGAACATTACCAAGCCGTTCTGCATCAGTTAGCGTTAGGGGGTTAATCATGACTAGCCAAAATACTATTGTTATGGACCAAGCCGCAATCGGTCGTTCTTTAAACCGTATTGCCCACGAAATCATTGAACGAAATAAAGGTGTAGAGAATATCATTTTATTGGGTATTCACCGTCGGGGAGTGCCTTTGGCCTATCGCTTGAGTGAACGCATCGCCCAAATTGAAAATGTAACTTTACCAGTGGGTCAGCTGGATATTACTTCTTATCGTGACGATTTACCTTCCAGCGAAAAAATGACGGCAGAAACTATGCCCGACTTTGATGTTACTGGCAAACGCGTAATTTTAGTTGATGATGTACTTTTTACAGGCAGAACTATTCGCGCTGCCCTAGATGCAGTCATTGACCATGGACGTCCCCAAAATATTCAACTTGCCGTTTTAATTGATCGTGGTCATCGCGAATTACCGATTAAAGCTGACTTTATCGGTAAAAATGTACCTACTTCCCGTAAAGAAGACATTCGTGTTCTTTTGAGTGAAGTAGATGAATTTGATGAAGTACGAATTATTTCGGAAAAATAACCCCCTATTATCGAAAATATAAACAAATTTTACTAAATTCATTTACTTTTGCTTTTTTTTTTGCTATATTGATATTGGTATATTATTTTCTATTATTGATTATATTTTTTTATCGGGAGGGATATTATGTTAAGTGACAGCATGCGTGTTTTCATCACAGTTGCCGAAAAAAAGAATTTTTCCAAGGCAGCTAAATCCTTATCCTTAACTCAACCGGCTGTTAGTTTCCAAATTCAAACCCTAGAACAGTATTATCAGACAATGTTATTTGACAGAGTAAATCGTCATGTCAAGTTGACTGCTGCCGGTGAGCTGTTGTTAGATTATGCAATTCATATGAATAATTTGCAGGCCGAATTGGAACGCAACATCCAACAATTAACCGGTCACGTTAAAGGTGAATTATTGATTGGGGCCAGCACTACTATTGGGGAGTATTTATTGCCTCATGTTGTTGGCAGCTTTAAAAAAGCTTATCCTGACGTAAATGTGACTATTCAGATTATGAATACTAACGAAGTTGCTGAAGGCGTTAACAATAAACACTTTGACTTAGGGATTATTGAAGGTCCTTGTGAATTTCCTTCATTAAAAGAAGAAAAGTTGCTGGAAGATGAATTGGTTGTTGTTGTGCCTACAAACCACGAGTTTGCAGATAGAAAAGAAATCACTTTAGAAGAATTGGCAACTTTACCATATATCACGCGTGAAGCGGGCTCCGGTTCCAGATTATTATTTGAGCAGGCTCTTATTGATGCAGATTTTGACATTGAGAATTTCAACATGGTTATGGAATTGGGCAGTACAACTGCCATCAAATCAGCTATTGTTGGTGGTTTAGGTGTTTCTACCTTATCCATTTGGGCTATTCAAGATTTACTCAAATTAGGTAGAATTGCTCCTTTGACTATTAAAGGTGTAAGACTTAATCGCAACTTCAATATTATTCTCAATGATGATAAATTCCAGTCCGAAGCGACCATCAAGTTTATTGATCATCTTCAAAAAGAAGATATTCAGAGTTTACTCAAATAATCTTTCTTGTACTTTAATCGCAGGAGTTGATAGTTTATGTTGAATGATAGTATACGGGTATTTTTAACAGTTGTAGAAAAGAAAAGTTTTTCTAAAGCTGCTAAAGCCTTGTTTTTAACCCAGCCAGCTGTTAGTTTTCAAATTCAGATGTTGGAAGAATATTATGGGACACGCCTTTTTGACCGTGTAAGCAGAAATATTGTTTTAACAGAAGCTGGTCATATGCTGCTGAAATATGCCAATGAAATGAGCAATTTACAGCAAGAATTAGAAAAAGAAATGCAGGATTTAACTGCTAATATCAAAGGTAAATTAAAAATTGGTGCCAGCACTACTATTGGGGAGTATATCGCACCTTACATTTTGGGTGCTTTCAAACAGATGTATCCTGAAGTGCAGCTGAGTTTAGAAGTAGCCAATTCTGAAGATATCGAAGCTGCAGTCCATGATACAACTTTAGATATCGGTTTAATCGAAAGTTCTTTAATCGGTAAAGATTTGGAAGCTATTCCATTTTTACAAGATAAAATGATGTTGATTACACCACCTGACCATCCTTGGGCAAAAACAGACTCTATTTCTGTTTTTGAGCTGGACAAATATCCTTTTATCTCGCGTGAAAAAGGCTCAGGTACTCGTGTAGAAATGGAACAGCATCTGAAAAAAGCCGGTTTCTCGGCTAATAATTTAAATGTAATTATGGAATTAGGCAGTTCTTCTGCTATCAAGGCTGCTGTTGAAAGCAACTTGGGTATCTCCATTTTATCTAAATGGACTGTGCAGGCTGAAGCTAAAGCAGGTCTTTTACACCAAGTTAATTTCAAAGAAGATGAATTCAATCGCACCTTCCATATTATTTATCATAAGAAAAAATTCAGAACACAAGCAACAGAAGAATTTTTGCGTTTCTTAAAATCTGATGGTATCGAAGATTTAATTAAATATTAAAAATAATGAAAGCACTTGGGACTAGCTTTTGTCCCAAGTGCTTTTTTCTCATCTAGTTTTCTCTGAATTGCAAACGATAAAGGTCTGCATACATACCTTCCCTAGCTAACAATTCCTCATGATTGCCTTGCTCTAAAATTTTGCCTTCATTAATGACGGCTATTTCATCTGCTCGTTTAATCGTTGATAAACGGTGTGCTACTACAATAGTAGTTCTGCCTTTGCTTAATTCATCTAAGGCCTGCTGAATAAGTATTTCCGTTGTATTATCCAAAGCACTTGTTGCCTCGTCTAAAATTAAGATTGGTGGATTTTTCAAAAATACGCGAGCTATACTCAACCTTTGCTTCTGCCCACCTGATAAACGAACTCCCCGTTCACCTATCTGCGTATCATAACCATTTTCCAAAGACATAATATAATCATGGATATTGGCACGTTTAGCGGCTGTAATAACTTCTTCTTCCGTAGCGTCAAGCTTACCATATAAGATATTCTCACGAATACTGGCATTGAAGAGGTAAATATCCTGCTGCACAATACCAATATTTCTTCTTAAGGAACTCAAGGTAATATCTTCGATATTTTTTCCATCGATTAAAATTTTACCAGAAGATACGGGATAAAAGCGTGGAATTAAATGACAAATAGTCGTTTTCCCACCACCACTTGGTCCAACCAAAGCAAAAGTTTGTCCCTTTTCAATCTCCAAGGATATGTGATTAAGTACATCTTGCTCTTGATTATAACCATAACTGACATCTTGAAAAGTTATTCTTCCTTCAAAATGAGCTGCCTCTTCTGCCCCTGCTTTATCCTGTTCCGGTTTTTCATCCATAATCTCCAAAAATCTTTCAAAACCCGTTACCCCATTTTGATATTGCTCCATAAAATTGATTAATGTTGTAACAGGAGAAAGAAATACATTAACTGATACTACAAAAGCTGAATAATCAGCAAAATTAATTTTACCTTGATAAAGAAACAACCCACCGGCAATTAAGACAATAACATTAAATATGTCCGTAATAAATGAGGTCATGGAATGGAACTGTCCCATAGTGTTATAGGCATCTTTGCGTGCTGCTACAAATTGTAAATTTCCTTCTTCAAATTTTTCCTTTTCCCGTTGAGCATTATCAAAAGCTTTTGTCACGCGAATACCGGAGATACTGCTTTCTAAAGCAGCATTAATCTGCGCAATAGATAAACGACTTTCCATAAAAGCTTTTTTCATTCTTTTACGCAGTAAAGATGCAAAGAAAACTAAAATTGGAATACAAATAAATATAATCAAAGTTAAAGTGAGATTAATTGTAGCTAGATAAATGAAAGAAATTAAGATAGCAATTCCAGAAATAATCAAATTTTCCGGCCCATGATGAGCCAATTCACTAATATCCATCAAATCATTAGTCATTCGAGACATAATTTTCCCCGTCTCATGGTCATCATAAAACTTGTAAGGCAATTTTTCCAAATGCTCAAACATATCTCGACGCATCTGTGCCTGCATTTTTACCCCCATCATGTGCCCTTGATATTGGATAAAATAATTAAGCAGCAATCGCATCACATAAATCAGCAGCAAGGTACCACCAAGAACTATTATCATCTGATAATTGCGATTAGGAATAAGATTGTTTAACATTTCCCGGGTAATGATAGGATAAAATATCCCTGCACACGCGACTAAAAATGACGCTAACATATCAAGGATGAATATTTTTTTATGTGGTTTATAATAAGCCAGAAATTTTTTTAACAAAACAAATCATCCCTTTCCTCGTTTTTAGACTAGTTTTCTCTTATCCTTTTTATTTTAACATAGAAAAGAAAAAGTTGGGATAAAAACTCCCAACTTTCCTTAAAAAATCTCCTCTAATACTTGTTCAATTATCTCAGCCGAAAAACCTTTGCTGTATAAGTAGCGCCCCAGCTTACCTCGTTGCAAATCATCATTTTCAGCTTTACCTTGATGCTTCTCTGCCAGTTGCAGAGCAACATCATATTCTTCTTCTTCCGAATATACCTCCATCAATATTTCATCAATCGTTGTGGAGGATATTCCTTTTTTTCTTAACTCCACTTTCATTTTTTGTCGACCACAAGGATGAAAACGCTTTTTGTCTTCAACCCAGAGACGACAAAAATGAGTATCATTCAAATAGTCATAATGTTCTAAAAAATCCAATACTTGCTGAATAATCTCAGGAGAGTAATTTTTCTTCCGTAAGTATTGAAGCATTTCTAAACGGGATCTCATTCTAACGGTTATATATTTTAAAGCCTGATTTTTGGCTTTTTCCAGCATAACTTCTTCACAAATATTTTGCTCAATCATGCTTATTCACCGTCAAAAAATTCCTCATCATCATCCATATCGTCTTGTACTTCAACCAACATTCCAATATCTTGGGCATGAGCTCTGATTTTTTCTTCAATCTCTGCACGCACATCAGGATTAGCTTTTAAGTATGCCTTAGCATTATCACGACCTTGACCGATTTTTTCGCCTTCGTAAGAATACCAAGCACCACTTTTCTTGATAATTTCCAATTCTACCCCTACATCGACGATACTGCCTTCCGTAGAAATACCTTCACCATACATAATATCAAATTCAACTACTTTAAATGGAGGTGCCACTTTATTTTTTACGATTTTTACTTTTGTTCTGTTCCCGATAATCTCACTGCCACGTTTTAAGGCTTCACCTTTGCGAACTTCCATTCGTACAGAGGAGTAGAATTTTAAAGCTCTACCACCAGTAGTAGTTTCCGGATTGCCGTACATAACCCCAATTTTTTCACGCACTTGGTTGATAAAAACCATGGTAGTTTGATTTCTGCTTAAATTTGCAGTTAATTTACGCAATGCTTGGGACATTAATCTAGCTAAAAGACCTACATGAGCATCGCCCATTTCACCTTCGATTTCAGCACGTGGAGTTAAGGCAGCTACCGAGTCAACTACGATAATGTCTACCGCGCCACTGCGCGCTAAAGCATCACAAATTTCTAAAGCTTGCTCACCATAATCAGGTTGAGAAACGAAAAGATTATCTACATCTACACCGATTTTTCTAGCATAAACAGGGTCTAAAGCATGCTCAGCATCAATAAAAGCTGCAATACCACCAGCTTTTTGACATTCTGCAATAATATGCAAAGCAACTGTAGTTTTACCGGAAGATTCAGGACCATAAATCTCAGTAATTCTGCCTTTTGGAATACCACCAACACCCAACGCACTATCTAAAGCAATAGAGCCTGTAGGAATAACTTCTACTTCCATTTTTTCGCGTTCACCTAAACGCATCAAAGTTCCTTTACCAAATTGACGGTCAATTTGTTTTAACGCATTTTCCAAAGCAGCAGCTCTTTCACTGCTGACAGGATTAGTTACTTTATCCATTTTAGCCATACTTACCTCCGTATCTTTCTTGCACTATACCTATATTTACATTGTAGAGCATTTGTTCTGTTTTGTCAAACAATATTTTCCATTTCAAGAGAAAATCTGTTCGCTTTTATTCTACTGCCATTCTTTGTCTATCCTCAAATCTTTGTTGAGCTAAATCTAATAATTTGGTCAATAACTCTTGAATAGGCAAACCATCTGCTTCCCACATTTTAGGGTACATACTGATTGAGGTAAAACCTGGTAAAGTATTAATTTCATTTAAGTAGATTTCTTTCGTATCTTTTTCCACAAAAAAGTCTACACGAGCAAAACCTTCACAATCCAATACTTCATATACTTTTAAAGCCTGTTGCTGCAGTTTTTCCACCAATTCTGCTTCTAAATCAGCTGGAATTTTAGTTACAGATTCCTGACTGATATATTTAGCCTCATAATCATAGAAATCATTACCAGCAATAATTTCACCAGGACGAGCTACTTGCAGGTTATCCCAATTACCTAAAACAGATAATTCTATCTCTCGCGCATTAACACCTTGTTCTACAATAATCTTACGGTCATAACGGGCAGCTACTGCCAAAGCTTTGCTCAATTCTTCTTTATTCACAGCTTTACTGATGCCCACACTAGAACCACCATTAGCAGGCTTAATAAACATTGGATAAGCCAATGCATCTTCACAACGTTTTAAACAGTCTGCTAAATCCTGCTCTAATTCGTGTCTGCGCAAACCAATAAATTTTGTCTGTGGAATTTGATGATATGCTAAAATTTCGCGCATTAATAATTTATCCATCCCAACAGCAGAACCTGCCACACCAGCACCCACATATGGTATACCCAGCATTTCCAAGAAGCCTTGTAAAATACCATCTTCACCATTAGTTCCATGCACAATAGGGAAAACATAGTCCAAAGTTGTAATTAAGTGACCATCTTGAGCCGACAGTACTTCTCCCCCTTGGCGTGGTGGTAAAATCACTTCACGGTCTGTTACTTCCTCCCATTTAATTTGGCTAATTCGTTCCACTTCAATAGGACCATACCACTTACCAGCACGCGAAATAAAAATAGGGAATATTTCAAATTTTTCTAAATCCAAACTAGCTGCAATAGTAGCTGCCGACTTTAAGGATACTTCGTGCTCACCAGAACGACCACCAAAAATCAAACCTACTCGTTTTTTCATTATGATTTCTCCCTTCTCTTTATTGCTCCATCTGACCTACTGCCGCTACTACGCCAGCAATAACATGGGCTACTGAGAGACCACCTTGCATATAGACAATATAAGGTGGCCGCATTGGGCCATCGATGCTTAATTCAATTGAAGAACCTTGCACGAAAGTTCCCCCTGCCATAATTACAGCATCATCATAACCTGGTAATTCTGCATCATAAGGAGTAACATAAGCATCCAATGGTGATGCCATTTGAATCCCTTTACAAAAACGACGCACATTGTCAGGTTCATTTAATTGGATAGCCTGAATAATATCTGTCCGTTCATCGCCAGCAGCTGGTGACACTTTATAGCCTAAATCTGCTAATAATTCAGCAGCAAAAATTGCCCCCTTCATTGCTTGCTCAACAATTAAAGGTGCCATAAATAAACCCTGATAAGCTAAGCGATTAAAGTCCAGAGCAGAACCCACATCAGCAGCAATTCCCGGTGCTGTTAAACGATTGCTGGCTTTATCTACTAAATAAGCTCTCCCTGCTACATAACCACCTCTAGGAGCTAAACCACCACCTGGATTTTTAATTAAAGAGCCTGCTATCAAATCAGCTCCAATTTCCAATGGTTCCTGTAATTCAACAAATTCACCATAGCAATTATCGACAAAACAAATTATCTCAGGACTAATCGCCTTCACAAAAGCAATTGCTTTTTCAATCTTAGCAATAGACAAAGATTTACGCCAGCTATAACCTCTGGAACGCTGAATACAAACCATTTTAGTCGCTGGAGTTACTACTTTGGCTATTTCTTCGTAATTGAAATCATCATCTACTAATTCTACTACATCATGCTTAATTCCTAATTCTGATAATGTTCCTGTTTCTTTATTTTTACCGATAATTTTTAACAAGGTATCATAAGGAGTTCCACTAATAGATACAAACTGGTCACCTGGTAATAAATTTCCGTACAAGCAAATTGCTAGAGCATGAGTACCAGAAGCGATATTAGCTCGTACTAAGGCTTTTTCTGCTTGAAAAACATCTGCCCAAATCAATTCTAAGACATCACGACCTGTATCACCATAACCATATCCAGTCGAACCATTCAAATGAAAATCAGCAGCTTGATTTTTTTGAAAAGCATTCAAAACCCTTAATTGACCTGCTGCTGTTTTTTCTTCTATATTACGCCAATAAGGCTGCACCTTTTCATAGGCTGTCAGCATTTTAGCCATTAATTCATCGTTTATATGATATTTATCCTTTAGTCCCTTAAAATATGCGTTCATTCTTATCTCTCTCCATTTTGTTGATATTGCCAAAAGTCTTTAGGAATATGCGTTTTGTCAGCAGTTAAAACAAAACGAATGTGTTCTTCTGTATATTCCAAATCCTCTACTTTTCCGATACTATAAGCACGACTTAAAATATCGCCTGCTGTCAAAGGCAATTCCATCTTCAACTGCTGCTCAGTAACAATTTTACTTTCAATAAGCTGCAAAAGTATATCTATTTGTGTACCGTTGGCTGCTGCCACATAGCAGCAATTTTCTTTGGCTAAACTTAACGGCAACGGTGGAATTTCTTCCAGTAAATCAATTTTATTAAAGACGAATATGCGTTGTTTTTCTGCTACACCCAATTCCAACAGTATTTCTTCTACCACTTCAATTTGATGCACATAATTAGGATTGCTGCAATCAATTACATGCAGTAATAAATCAGCATACTGCAATTCGTCTAAAGTCGATTTAAAAGCATTGATTAATTGTGGCGGCAAATCACGAATAAAGCCTACCGTATCTGTTAATAAAGCTTTCGTACCGTTTGGTAACAGCAGACCTCTTGTTGTTGTATCCAAAGTAGCAAATAATTGATTTTCCGCATAAATATTTTCATTGGTCAAACAATTTAGCAAAGAAGATTTACCGGCATTAGTATAACCCACCAAAGCTACTAAGGGAATACGCTGTCGCAGCTTTTGTTTCTGCTGCACATTTCTATGTCTGCTTACTTCCTGTAAAGCCTGCTCTATCTGCGTAATTCTGCGCCGTAAATACCTTCTGTCTGTTTCCAGTTTTGTTTCCCCTGGGCCTCTATTACCTACGCCACCCTTAGCACCACCACCTTGGCGAGACATAGATATCCCTTGTCCCAGTAACTGAGGCAGCAAATAATTCGCCTGTGCAAGCTCTACCTGCAGCTTACCTTCATGGCTTCTGGCTCGGTGGGCAAATATATCTA
>JAFXJE010000131.1 GCA_017532485.1 Peptococcaceae bacterium
AACCGTAGTCAGTAATAATATTGCCAATAGTGGCACTACTGGTTTTAAGCGTGAAACTCCAGTATCAACTACTTTTGCAGAAGTGTTGCTTAGCCGTCGTTTGATTAATGATACAGCACAAATTGGGGCTGCTAAATTTGTGCGTTTGCCGGAAGACTCCGTGACAGATTATGCCGGTGGTGATTTTGTCACAACTGAAAATCCATTAAATTTTGCTATTAATGGAAATGCTTTTTTCTTAGTACAGATGCCGAATGGTGAAAATTATTTAACGCGTGACGGTGAAGCAAAAGTTAATGCTGATGGTTATTTGGAATTATATCGCGGCGGTTTGCTTTTGGATGAATATGAAGACCCTATTTATGTAGGTACGGGTGATATCCAAGCAGATAGCTCCGGCAACATCTATGTTGATGATGAGTGGATGGGGAAACTTAATATTGTTAATGTTCTTGACCCTGCGCAGCAAACAAAAATAGATGAAGGTCATTTTACGACAGCAGCAGATAATTATGAACAGGCTGAAGATTTTGAATTAATGTGGAAAACTTTAGAATTGTCTAATGTGGATATGACGCGCGAAATGACAACAGCTATTGCTATACAGCGCAGTTTCCAAGCTAATAGCCAAGTTATGAAAATTTTAGATACTTTAACTGAAAAAACAGTTAATGAAATTGCCAGAATGTAAGGGTAACGCTAAAGGAGGATTATTATGATTGAATCATTTTATAATGCCAGAACAGGGGCGATTGCCAATAACTACGGGATAAATGTTTTGTCCAATAATATTTCTAATATTAATACAGTTGGTTATAAGACCGACCATACAACATTTTCCGATACCTTATACACCAATTTGCGTAATCCTGATTATGCTGGTGACAGTTTGCAGGCAGGTCATGGTTCACGCGTTAATGCGATTGCTACTAATATGGAAGCAGGTGCTTTGGAAGAAACAGGCTATCCGCTGCATTTTGCTATCCATGGTGAAGGTTTCTTTGCCATTGAAGATGAAAATCAGAATATTTACTATACTAGAGCAGGCAATTTCCAATTGAGTAATCGTGATGGCGAATTTTATTTAACTGATACTCAAGGCAATACGGTATTGGATGTAAATTACAGCCCTATTTTAGTAGAGGGTGAAGCCATGGAAAAACCTAGTCTGGAAAATTTGCAGATTGGACTTTTTGAATTTGCCAATAATTATGGTTTGCAGAAAGTTGCCAGCACTAGATATCAGATGACCGAGGAGTCTCAAGACAGTTATCCTGTAGATAATAGTCGGATTAAGCAGGGCTATTTGGAAAATTCTAATGTATTTTTGCCAACAGAAATGACTAATGTAATCAGAACACAAAGAGCGTTCCAAGCCAATACAAAAATTATTCAGATGGCTGATGAAATGGAACAAATTTTAAATAATTTACGCTAACATGATGGGGTGATTATTAATGGAGTATGGTAAGTTTACTGAATTGCAGATGGATGTTTTGCGTGAAATAGGTAATATTGGTTCTGGTAATGCGGCGACAGCATTGTCCAGTATGCTGCAGCAGCCAATTAATATTTCTATTCCACAAGTAAACATGATTAAATATAATGACTTAGTTGAAAAGTTGGGTGGACCGGAGACGTTGATAGTTGGTATTTTGTTGGATGTAACCGGTGAGCTGGAAGGCACTATCATGTTTTTGATGAAAAAAGAATTTACTGCTCAAATTATTTCAACATTGTTATTTAAAGAAGAAGTAGAATTTGAAGCTTTAACAGAGATGGATTTATCAGTAATTCAAGAGATAGGAAATATTCTTTCTGCATCTTATGTTAATTCTATTGCTGGTTTGACAGGTTTAAGATTAGATTTGTCGGTGCCATCTTTGTGCGTCGATATGGCAGGCTCGATTGTAAGTTTCCCAGCTATTAAGTACGGTGAAATCGGTGATAATGTTTTAATGATTGAAGGCAGCTTCGATGATAACAGCATCTTAGAAACTAAAATCATGTTGATTTTGGAAAATAATTCTTTAGATGTGTTGATGACAAGACTTGGGGTGCAATAAACCCAAAATGAGATTAGAGAGAAACTAGGGATATATATGGAAAAAGATATTGTTATTGGCATTTCCGATATGAAATTAAGTCAGAAACCAGGACGATTGGTAACTTATGCGCTTGGTTCTTGTGTAGGTATTTGTATTCATGATAACAAACGAAAAATAAGTGGCTTATCTCATATTTTATTGCCGGAAGCAAATCTCGCCGGAGATGGAAAAAAACCAATCGAAATAATGAAATACGCGAATACTGCCATACCGGAATTAATTAAACGTATGGAGCAGTTAGGTGCGTCACGCTTGAATATGAAAGCTAAAATTGTAGGTGGGGCTCAAATGTTCCAATCTATGAATAATAGTATGACAGGCCAAATTGGTCAGCGTAATGTTCAGGCAGTAAAGGAAGCTTTGCGTAAAGAAAAAATTGCTATTATTGCTGAGGATACTGGTGCTAATTATGGGCGTACCGTTTTTATGGATGTCGAAACAGGAACAGTGTCGGTAAAAACAGCTTTTGGTAAGGTTAAGGATATTTAAGTATAGGTAAAAAGTGCTTGCAAATGGTGTTTTGAAATGATATAATGACTTTTGCAATCGCTTATTGGGGTGTCGCCAAGCGGCAAGGCAACGGACTCTGACTCCGTCATTCGTAGGTTCGAATCCTACTACCCCAGTTAGGAAAAAAGAGGTTAAGACGAAAGTCTTGACCTCTTTTTTTCGGTTAAAGCTGCTCTTAATATCGTTGTCTTAAGACGGGAGGGTCAACTGTGAAGATACGCTATCATGCTTTGGATACTTTACGAGGTTTTACGCTGCTCAATATGATTGTTTATCATCTACTGTGGGATTTAGTTTATCTGTATGATTTACCTTGGTCTTGGTTTTATAGCCAAGGCGCATATATTTGGCAGCAAAGTATTTGCTGGACTTTTATCCTTTTATCAGGTTTTTGCTGGCAGTTGGGCAGTAAGTCTGGACGACGAGGTCTGACGGTTTTTCTTGCAGGCATTTTAGTGACGGTGGTGACGGTGCTGTTTGTGCCTGAAGAACAAATTTGCTTTGGTATTTTGACTTTGTTGGGTTCTTGTATGTTGCTGTTGACGGTGCTGCATCCTTATTGCCAAAAAATACCTGCTGAGATAGGCATGATTTTATCTGCTTTACTCTTTGTCCTGATGCGTAATGTTAATCGAGGTTACTTAGGTTTTGAGGGCTGGAATTTATATAAGCTGCCGGAAAACTTATATCAAAATTTGTTTTCTGCCTATTTAGGCTTTCCTTCGGCTGAATTTTTTTCTACAGATTATTTTTCACTCTTACCGTGGTATTTTTTGTTTTTAGCAGGTTATTATCTTTTTAGCTGCTTAAGAAATCGCAGCAAACTTCAATATTTGCAATCGGGTATCCAGTGGCTTAGTTTTTTAGGTAAACACTCTTTGCCGATTTACCTGCTGCATCAGCCCATTATCTATGTGGTGTTGGAATTATTTTTGTAGAGGCATGATTTATAAATAATCTTTATATCCTGTGCAATATGGTTTAAATGGGGAAAAGCTGCCATTATGTAAATAAATCTATTCCCAAAATATAAAGTCAAGACTTTCCTTTTTAAAATATTGTGATATAATGAAAAAACATAAAACAATATTTAGTATTTTCAAGTGACTTAGTAGGATATATGACACAATATTTAGTTGTTGGAAACGATAAATAATAAAGATGCCATGAAGGGACGGAATGAGGAAAATGGAAGGATATGTAGTAATAAAAAAGGATGGGACAAGGGAAAATTTTGATGTCTCAAAAGTAGCAAAGGCCGTTAATAAATCTGCATATCGAGCAATGGTCGAATTTACTCCTCAAGAAATTCAATTTATTTGCTCTTTTGTTGAAGCAAAAGTAAAGTCTAGAGTCAGCAAAGAAGTGCATATTAGTGAAATGCATAATATTGTTGAAAGCGCTTTGGATGCTACCAATCCATTAGTAGCGAAAAGCTATCGTGATTATCGCAATTACAAACAGGATTTCGTTCATATGCTGGATGAAGTATATCGCAAAAGTCAATCTATCATGTATATTGGCGATAAAGAAAACAGCAATACTGATAGTGCATTGGTATCAACTAAACGCAGCTTGATTTTTAATCATTTGAATAAAGAATTATACCAAAAATTCTTCTTAACAACAGAAGAAATGCAGGCTTGTCGTGAAGGTTATATTTATATTCACGATATGTCAGCGCGTCGTGATACGATGAATTGCTGCTTATTTGATGTGGCACATGTCTTAAAAGGCGGCTTTGAAATGGGTAATTTATGGTATAACGAGCCAAAAAGTCTTAATGTAGCTTTTGATGTTATTGGTGATATTGTCCTAAGTGCAGCTAGTCAGCAGTACGGCGGCTTTACCATTCCTAGTGTTGATTTAATTTTAGAACCTTATGCTGAGCTGAGTTATAAAAAAGATGTGGAAAAATATTTGAGCTTAGGCTTAACTCAAGAACGTGCTGAAGAAGAAGCTCTGAAAAATATTGAATATGAATTTAAACAAGGTTTCCAAGATTGGGAGTACAAGTTTAATACTGTAGGCTCCAGTCGTGGCGACTATCCGTTTATTACCGTAACTACAGGTACTGGTACAGGTCGTTTTGCCAAAATGGCTTCTATCATCATGTTCCAAGTGCGTCAAGGTGGTCAAGGTAAGGAAGGTTTCAAACGCCCTGTTTTATTCCCTAAAATTGTTTTCTTGTATGATGAAAATTTGCATGGTGAAGGCAAAGAGTTGGAAGATGTATTTGAAGCTGGTTTGCTCTGCTCCAGCAAAACTATGTATCCTGACTGGTTAAGCTTGACCGGTGAAGGTTATGTAGCTAGTATGTATAAAAAATACGGTGCTATTATCAGTCCTATGGGTTGTCGTGCCTTTTTATCTCCTTGGTATGAACGTGGTGGCATGCACCCAGCTGATGATGAAGATAAACCTATTTATGTCGGCAGATTTAATGTGGGGGCAATCAGCCTGCATTTGCCAATGATTTATGCCAAAGCTCGACAAGAGAGCCGCGATTTCTATGAAGTATTGGATTATTATTTGAATTTGATTCGTAAGCTGCATATTCGTACTTATGATTACTTGGGAGAAATGCGAGCTTCTACTAACCCATTGGCTTATTGCGAAGGTGGTTTTTATGGTGGTCATTTAGGTATTCACGATAAAATTAAACCTTTATTAAAAACAGCGACTGCTTCTTTCGGGATTACAGCTTTAAACGAATTGCAGCAGCTGCACAATAAAAAATCCTTAGTTGAAGATGGTGCTTTTGCTTTAGAGGTATTGGAGCATATCAATAAGAAAATTAATGAATTTAAAGAGGAAGACGGTAATCTTTATGCTATCTACGGCACACCAGCTGAATCTTTGACTGGTTTGCAAGTAAAACAATTCCGAGCAAAATTTGGTATTATTGAAAATGTATCTGACCACGCTTATGTGAGCAATAGTTTCCATTGTCATGTAAGTGAAGATATTACACCAATTGAAAAACAAGACTTGGAATATCGTTTCTGGGAATTGTGCAATGGTGGTAAAATTCAATATGTAAAATATCCAATTGACTATAATATTGAGGCTTTACGCACTTTAATTCGGCGTGCTATGGCCATGGGCTTTTATGAGGGTGTCAATTTATCTTTAGCTTATTGTGACGACTGTGGTCATCAAGAGCTGGAAATGGATGTTTGCCCAAAATGCGGCAGTGAAAACTTGACTAAGATTGAACGGATGAATGGTTATTTATCTTATTCTCGTGTCAAAGGTGATACTCGTTTAAATGATGCAAAAATGGTAGAAATTTCTGAACGGAAGAGTATGTAGCAGAAGGGAGCTGTAGACTTTGCGTTATCATAATATTACCCATGATGATATGCTTAATGGCGACGGTCTGCGTGTGGTTTTATGGGTGGCAGGCTGCAGTCATCATTGTCCGGAATGTCAAAACCCAATTACTTGGGATGCAGAAGGTGGTTTGGTTTTTGATGAAGCAGCCAAACAAGAATTGTTTGCTGATTTGGAAAAATCTTATATTTCTGGCGTAACCTTTAGTGGTGGTGACCCTCTTTATTTAGGTCATCGTACAGAAGTGGGCGAATTGATTAAAGAAATTCGCGAACGCTACCCGCAGAAAACCATTTGGCTCTATAGTGGCTATACTTGGGAAGAATTGCAGGATTTAGAATTTTTATCTTTAATCGATGTGTTGATAGACGGGCGTTACATGAAAGATTTGCGTGATGTCAAACTTCATTGGCGTGGCAGCAGCAATCAACGCGTAATCAATGTAAAGAAAAGTTTAGCCCAAGGCGAAGTTGTTTTGTGGTGTGAATAAGTAAATAAGCTAGGACAAAATTATTGTCCTAGCTTATTTTTATTTAAAAATAACATATTTGCACAATAGGAAGCCCCAAATGCCTTGGCAGACCATGGTGAAGCCTTTTACTAGGAGTGGGTCGATGCCGAAGGTGTTAGGTAAGATTTGCAGCATGAGAGTTAAGAAAATAAAGTTCCAAAGATATAGTAAGATAAATTTAAGAATAGAAGCTAAATAGTTGGCTGAGGAACGAAAAGTAATATTACGGTTTAAGACATAATTCCAAGTGGCAGAAACTGCAATTGAAACAGCACTGGGAATAGGTGCAGCTAAAGCGAGCCATTGCAGCAGAGCAAAGGTGCCGAATTCAACAAAGGTTTGACCGAAGGAAACAAGAAAATAACTACCTGCTTCAAACCATGTTTTCTTTTTCATAAAAATCCTTCTTTCAGTAAAAAATATCCTTAAAAAGTATAGGCTTTTTTAAGATATTTTGCAAGAAGGAAAGTGGAACATGAGGAGATAAGTTCTTTTTTGGAGGTATAGGCTTTTCTCTTGACGAAAAAAAAGTGTTCATATACAATGAGGGTATGAGTAAGACCCAGTAAGATTTTATAAAGATTTGGAGGAGAAAAAATGAAGAAAAATTGGAAGAAAAAAGCTAGTTTGTTGGTGTTGACTGTATTCAGTATGAGTTTATTGCTGACAGGCTGTGGTGGCAATGATGCTAAACCTGCTGCTCCTGCCGAAGAAAAAGGTGATAAAGTAACTGCAGGTTTTATTTATATTGGCCCTGCTAATGACGGTGGTTATTCTCAAGTGCATGATGAAGGTCGTTTAGCTATGATTGAAGCTATCGGTGCTGACAAAGTAGAAACAATTGTCCAAGAAGAAGTACCAGAAGACCAAGGTATTGAAAGTGTTATGAATGCTATGATTGATAATGGGGCAGAAATTATCTTTGCTAATAGCTTTGGTTATATGGATTATGTAGAAAAAGTAGCAAAAGCAAATCCTGATGTTAAATTTATGCATTTCTCCGGTTATTTGCAAGGTGAAAACTATGGTAACTATTTTGGCAGAATGTATCAACCAAGATATTTAACAGGGGTAGCTGCAGGTTTAACTACTGAAAATGGTAAAATCGGTTATGTAGCTGCTATGCCTACACCTGAAGTTATTCGTGGTATCAATGCGTTCACTTTAGGTGTGCGTTCTGTAAATCCAGAAGCTACTGTTCAAGTGAGCTGGACTAATACTTGGTATGACCCAGCAGTAGAAAAACAAGCTGCAGAAGCATTATTAGATGCAGGTGTAGATACAATTGCTCAACACCAAGACTCTACAGCTCCTCAACAAGCTGCAGCTGAACGTGGTGCTTATTCCGTAGGTTACAACACAGATATGTCTGCTGCTAACCCTGAAGGTTATATCGCTGCACCAGTTTGGCATTTAGGTGCAATTTATACTTCTCAAATGCAGTCCGTACTTGATGGCACATGGAAAGCTGAGTCTTACTGGGGTGGCATGGACGACGGAGTTATCGGCTTATCCGAATTTGGTACTTGTGTAACAGATGAAACAAAAGCTGCTGTAAAAGCTGTGCAAGATAAAATTTTAGCTGGTGAATTTGATGTATTTGAAGGCGAAATTAAAGACCAGAATGGTGAAGTAAAAGTAGCTGCTGGTGAAAAATTAAGCGATGCAGATATGTTAAGCATGATGTGGTTTGTTGAAGGTGTAATTGGTACAATTCCACAGTAATAGGTGAATGGTATGGAAAATAAGACAGCGTATATTGCAATGGAAAATATTGTGAAAACCTTTGGTAAGGTTGTCGCAAACAACAATATCAATTTTTCGGTCAATAAAGGTGAAATTCATGCTTTGTTGGGAGAAAATGGCGCTGGCAAAAGTACCTTAATGAATATGCTGTCAGGGATTTATATCCCTGACAGCGGTTCTATTTATGTAGAGGGAAAGCCGGTAGTTTTTTCTGCACCGAAAGATGCTATTAATGCTGGTATCGGAATGGTGCATCAACATTTTAAATTAGTTGATGTAATGACGGCGGAAGAAAATGTTATTTTAGGTCAAAAGGGTGGTTTGCTTTTTGACCGTCAAGATGGTGAAAAGATTACAGCTTTGGCTGAACGTTTTGAGCTGGGCATAGATTTACATAAGAGAGTTGCCGATATGTCCGTAGGTGAAAAACAAAATTTAGAAATATTGAAAGTATTATATCGTGGTGCGCGCATTTTGATTTTGGACGAACCGACGGCAGTACTTACTCCGCAAGAAACAGAAAAGCTGTTTCGGATCATGCGGAAAATGAAAGAGGATGGCTGTGCGGTTATTTTTATTAGTCACAAAATGAACGAAGTAATGGCTGTTACTGATAAGATTACAGTTTTAAGACGTGGTGAAACTATTCAGACTTTAAATACAGCAGAGACTAATCCACAGCAGTTAACTGAGCTGATGGTAGGTAGACCAATGGATTTGGCAGTAAAAAGATTGGAACAGGAAAGAGGTCCAGAGGCTATTCGGGTTGAACATCTGACAGTGAAAAAGTTGGAAGGTGTACCTGCACTTGATAATGTATCTTTCAATATGTATGCCGGTGAAATTCTCAGTGTAGCTGGTATTGCCGGCAGTGGACAAAAAGAATTATGCGAAGCAATTGCTGGGCTGCAAAAAGTAGATGAGGGTCATATTTATTTTCGCAATGAAGATTTAGTTGGCAAATCTCCTAAGGAAATTGCAGCCAAAGGCATCAGCATGAGCTTTGTCCCTGAAGATAGATTGGGGATGGGCTTAGTAGCAGGCATGGATATGGTGCATAATTTACTGCTAAAACAGTATCAAAATCAAAAAGGCTGGTTCTTGAATAAAAAAGCAGCACTAGTTAAAGCCGAAGAAATTACGGAAAAATTTGAAATTAATACGCCTGGTGTTCGCAATCATCCAGTTAAGAACCTTTCCGGTGGTAATATCCAAAAAGTATTGTTAGGTCGTGAGCTGGATAACCAGCCGGAGGTTTTGATTACAGCTTATCCTGTGCGTGGCTTGGATATTATGACTTGTCATAAAATTTATGACATATTAAATGAGGAAAAGAAAAAAGGCGTAGCCGTTTTGTTTATAGCTGAAGACTTAGATGTTTTATTGGCTTTAGGCGATAGGGTAATGGTTTTGGCTAATGGGGAAGTTACAGGTATTGTTGATGCCAAAACTACGTCTAAAGAAGAAATTGGTTTAATGATGTTGGGTCAGCATCAAAAGAAGGAGGGAAAACATCTTGCTTAAAGTTGTTAAAAAAGCAGAATCATCAGCTGGTAAAAAAGTGCTGATTAATGTGATAGGCATCTTGGCTGCTTTACTGACAGCAGCTGTTTTCCTGGCTTTGAGTGGTTTTAATCCTTTAGAAGTTTATGGGGCTATGCTCAAAGGCTCTTTTGGTACACATTATCGCTTTACCCAAACAGTAATTAATGCAGTACCGTTAATTATTCTTTCTTTGGGCATTTCCGTAGCTTTTAAAATGAAATATTGGAATATTGGGGCAGAAGGGCAAATGATGATGGGGGCTTTTTTAGGTGCCTATTTTGCTCTTTATCATAGTACATGGCCGAAGCCAGTTCTGTTGGTTGTTATGTTGTTAGCAGGCTGTGTCGGTGGTGGCTTATGGGCGTTAATTCCTGCTTGGCTAAGGGCGAAATTTAATACAAGTGAAGCAATTACAACTTTAATGCTGAACTATGTGGCAATTAAATGGATTGTCTATTTGCAGTACGGACCATGGAAAGACCCAAAGGCTTTTGGATTTCCGAAGATGCCTAATTTTACTGACTCTGCTATTTTGCCGAGCTTAGGTGGTATTCATATTGGCTGGGTTATCGCTTTGGTGTTGGTGGTAGTAATCTACTTGTTTATGAATCATTCCAAAGCAGGTTTTGAAATCGCTATTTTAGGTGAAAGTGAAAATACAGCCCGTTATGTCGGCATTAACATTTCTAAAACTATTTTAAGTGCAGCCTTTATTAGTGGTGCTTTATGTGGTTTGACGGGGATTATTCAAGCTTCAGCTGTTACTAATAATCTTTCTTCAGCTTTAGCTAGTGGTATTGGCTATACAGCGATTATTACAGCGTGGCTGTCTGGTTTGAGTGCGCCTGTTATTGTTATTGTTTGCAGTTTATTTGCTATTTTAACTCAAGGGGCATCTTACATCCAAACGGCATTTGGTATTTCCGCCTCAGTAGCCTCTGTCTTACAAGCGTTAATTTTATTTTTCGTCTTAGGCAGCGATTTCTTTACTAAATATCAATTAGTTTGGCAAGAGAAGAAAAAGGGGGCGAATTAAATGGATTGGTGGATATCGTTTTTTTCCGCAGCTGTAATTGCTGGGACGCCACTTTTATTTGCCACCTTGGGTGCAATTTTTAACGAAAGAGCAGGTCATACTAATCTTGGGGTAGAAGGTATGATGATTTTAGGAGCTGTCTTGGGCTTTGCTGTAGCACAATATACTGCTAACGGACCTTTAGCTATGCTGGTAGCAGCATTGGCAGGGGCAGCAGGGGCTTTGATTTATGCTGTTTTGACAGTGTCTTTGCGTTCCAATCATGTTGTGACCGGTTTGACCTTAACTATTTTTGGGACAGGTTTAGCAAATTTCCTAGGTCAAGGCATGGTAGGTAACTCTACACCA
>JAFXJE010000132.1 GCA_017532485.1 Peptococcaceae bacterium
TGAAAGGAGGCGCATGAGATGAATGAAATTAATATTTCTATGGAAACAATCCGGATGTTTCGACGGATTATGAGGCCTATCGCTGAAACTGGTGTTATTCCGCTGGCAGAATTTAACGAATGTATTTCGCAGCTTACTTCGTTGGCTGAACATGGAACATTGAAACCAGTCATTGTGCCAAAGCTCATAGATCAAAGAAGTGCAGCCGAGCTATTAGGGGTCGGATTGAGCAATTTTAAACGCCTGGAGTCAGAGGGCGCATTCAGCTTCAAACGCAAGATTGTCGGTTCTTCGGTGCGTTATCGCAATACCGATATAATCGATTATATCTATTCTACAGAAGAAGAATTTGGTGACTGATTTTTCTTTGTTTTAGGCTTGCGGGGCTTTCTTTCCGGTTTATAGGAACGCAAGCCCCATTCTCTTTTCAATCTGGCTAAGTTAGAAGCACTCATTGGACGCTTTAATTGATAAAGGAAATTTGGATTGTTGTTAATCAAGCTAACTATTTGCAATGCCGTCTTGCCTTCGCGCATCCACGCCATCACAGTAGGTTTTAGGAAATCACATCCATCTTGTGTTTGTAACCATGAATTTCCACCATCAACGGAATAAATGTGGCTGCGAATACTGCTTTTTTTTCCATTGCTTCTTTGCAAATTAATGGTCATATTGTATCTGGAGCATCTATTGACACGGCGTGGCGTTATTTTAACCACATTATCCCAAATGCTGTTGAGTGCGAAATTACCTGGTGGTAATTTAGATGCCAAAACCACGACACTGCAATTTCGCTTTTTTAATCTCATCAACATATTTTTCAATTCGACCATTGATCCATTCCATAAGAAACTATCCAGGATAATGAGTTGGGGATTATGTTTTGTAACTGTGAGAGTTTTTTCCAATCTTGAAAAGGATGTTTTATCTTCATCCCATGGAGGCATTGCTTCATTCACAATTGCCCACCGGAATAAGACATCTTTAACGTTAGGAGAGTCTTCTATATGCAGCGGGAAGTCTTGGAAATTATTTTTTGCAACAGCAAAAGTTTTTACTATGCTAAAATTATATGCATTATCTTGAGAAAAGTAATTTCGGCAGGAGCTATTAATACAACCGATATTGAGGTCAATTTTTAGTTTGCAATTCTGTAATTCTTGCAAAAATGGACTTGCGGCGGGATAGGCATCTCCCTTTAGCCAGACAGGACGATGCCATGGAGAAGCAACATTATATTTTCTATTCCATGAAGAAATAAATAGAAGGGCAGTTGCAAACATATCAGCGCGACAAACAGCTAATGTTGCCTTGCCATCAAAAATACATTGTGGAAATAAATCACTTGCGGAATCAGAAGGAGTACACCATTCATTAAATGGATTGAGCGCAAAGACAGGTACTGCTGTATTTATGTTTATCTGACTCAGAGGAACAGTTGCCATGAGAAATCCTGTAATATAATCCATTACTTCTAACCATTATATAATTAATATAATAGTAATTTATATATTTTCAAGCAATTTAAGCAATAATTATATATGAAAATTACATATATCGTTGCAATAAATATGTTTTTTATTATGTGTAAATTATTTTTTTATTTATGCTTAATTATATGTATATAATCAAAACCACCAGCTGAGCTGGTGGTATGCACTGTGCCTAGAAGGCATTTTTGCTGGCAGCCCGATCCGGGCTCTGAATGAAATTTTCATTCGCATTAAGTTCACTGGCTACTGCTAAAGCAGTCAGTGAGCTGTTTTTATATACTGCTGTTTGTTAAAAAATATTCTCACACGACCTGCCAGTTGTTGTTAATGCCTATTAATTCTTGCCACCCGTAAACGGGTCAAAATACTCCTTCAAGGACAA
>JAFXJE010000133.1 GCA_017532485.1 Peptococcaceae bacterium
TGCACAGCAGCATATGTATCACTAGCTGTAACTGGCCTATAATCAAGCCCAATTTCTTCAGCCCAAACTGCTGTGCTAACCAGCATCAAAACTAGAAAAAATATAGTTTTCATTCTTTTCTGCTGCCACACCTTCATCACCTATTTTCCTTTATTTTCCACCTGATTGCAATATACCATATTTTACCAATGTTTTCAACTATATTTTTTCTTTTGAAACAAAAATGAGGCTGAGACTTTTTAGTCCCAACCTCATCATGTTTAAATACAGTTTAGTAATTAGTTATTTAATTTACCATTTTCCCATTTAGTTACACATAATGCACCAACGATATCACCGGTAATGTTCATTGTTGTACGACCCATATCAAACAAACGGTCTACAGCAATGATTAAACCGATATAATCAACAGGAATACCTACTGTACCTAATACCATAGTCAACATAATTACGCCTGCACCAGGTGTCCCCGCTGTCCCAATTGCAGATAAAGTAGCAATTACAACGATGAGTACCATTTGGAATAAAGTTAATTCAACACCTGCGCAAGTCGCCAAGAAGATAGTTGCTACACATTGATAAATAGCAGTACCATCCATGTGAACTGTAGCACCTAAAGGCAACACGAAAGCGGCAATATTTTTATCAGCACCCATTTTTTCTGCACATTCTTTAGATACAGGTAAAGTTGCTGCAGAAGATGCGGAAGTGAAAGCAAAAATCATTGCAGGTACAGCTTCTTTGAAGAATTTAACAGGACTCATCCCAGCACCAAATTTAGCAGAAATAGAATAAACAATAATTGCATGAACGAAATAGCCAATATATGCACATAACAAAACTAACGCCAAGGAACCGATAATATTAGCACCTTGAGTAGCTACTACCCACGCCATATAGGTAAATACCCCAATTGGAGATAAACTGATGATAAAGACCATCAATTTTTCTACAACTGCATAAAGAGAATCTACCAATTGACGAACAGGTTCACTTTGTTCACCTGCTGCTAAAATAGAACCACCAAAGAATAAAGCAATTACGATAACTTGCAGCATATTAGCATTCACAAAGGCAGACCACATATTAGATGGGAAAATACCTACCAATACACCCATAAAGCCACCAAATTCTTTAGCTTGATAGGTAGTTTCACCTAAAGCTAAAGTTGGGAATAAACCAGCTCCATTAAATAAATTAGCCATGATTAAACCAATCGCGCAAGCAACTGCAGTAGTAGCCATAAAGAAAGCTATGGTTTTACCACCTACAGAACCAACTTTTTTCATATCACCCATGGAGATAATACCTTGAATCATGGATAACAGCACTACAGGAACTACGATGAATTTTAATAAATTAACAAAAATATCACCGAATGGCTTTAAAAATTTTGTAGTAATAGCAGCATTTTGAGTAAAATAACACACTAAACCTACTACAATCCCCAACAGCAACGCTATTAAAATCTGTTGAGGAAGGCTCATTTTCTTTGTCATAAAAGACCTCCTTTTTTATTTTTGTATCAATAATGTATACTTATGGATATTTTATCGAAAATAAGCTTATTTGACAAGCATTTCCTAGCCTTTCACTTATATTTTATATAAAAATAGCAGACAATAATTTCTTTATAAGCAAAAGAATTATTGCCTGCTGCTTTAAATCAATGTTTATTTTCTTTCATATTTCCATTCTAAGAATTCATCATAAGTGCCAACTTTGCTCAAAATACCTTCCGGCTGAATTTCAATAATTCTGTTGGCAATGGTTTGCACAAACTGATGGTCATGGGAAGCAAAAAGAATATTGCCTTTAAACTCCATTAAACCATTATTGACAGCCGTGATAGACTCTAAGTCTAAATGGTTGGTTGGCTGGTCAATAACTAAAACATTAGCACCATACATCATCATTTTAGATAACATACAACGAACCTTTTCGCCCCCAGATAAAACATTAACTGGTTTTAATACATCATCACCAGAGAATAACATTCTGCCCAAGAAACCACGCAAATATGTTTCTGTATTATCTTTTGGTGTATATTGAGCCAACCATCTTAAAATAGATAAGTCACAGTCGTTAAAGAAATGATTGTGGTCATGCGGGAAATAAGATTGGCTGGTGCTAACACCCCATTTGAAGCTGCCTTCATCAGGTTCTACTTCACCCATTAAAATTTGGAACAAGGTAGTGATGGCAATTTCATTTTCACCTACAAAAGCAATTTTTTCGCCTTTTTCCACGCGAAAAGAAACATTGTTAAGAACCTTTACACCATCAACAGTCTTAGATAAACCTTCAACTGTTAAAATTTCTTTACCTGGTTCTCTATCCATTTCAAAGCCCAAATAAGGGTATTTGCGAGAAGTGATTGGCATTTCTTCCAAAGTCAGCTTATCCAATAATTTTCTTCTGGAAGTAGCTTGTTTTGCTTTAGATTTATTAGCAGAGAAACGAGAAATAAAGTTTTGCAGTTCTTTAATTTTATCCTCGTTCTTTTTATTTTGGTCACGCATCATTTTTTGCATTAATTGGCTGGATTCATACCAGAAATCATAGTTACCGGTATAAATTTTGATTTTCTTATAGTCAATATCTACGATATGGGTGCATACCATATTTAAGAAATGACGGTCATGGGATACAACAATAACTGTACCTTCATAATCCATTAAAAATTCTTCCAGCCAGTTGATAGATTGAATGTCCAAGTTGTTGGTAGGTTCGTCCAATAAAATGATTTGTGGCTCACCAAATAATGCCTGTGCCAAAAGAACTTTTACCTTTTGTTTACCATCTAAGGAACTCATTTGCATATACTCTATACCGGTTTCTAAGCCTAAACCTTGCAATAATTTCACTGCTTCAGTTTCTGCTTCCCAACCATTTAATTCAGCAAATTCACCCTCTAATTCAGATGCCAACAAACCATCTTCTTCGGTAAAATCTTCTTTGGCATATAAAGCATCTTTCTGCTGCATAATTTCATATAAACGAGCATTACCCATGATTACTGTATCCATAACGGTGTAAGCATCATAAGCATAATGGTCTTGTTTTAAGACAGACATTCGCACATTAGCCGGAATAATAATTTCACCAGTAGTAGGTTCTTTTACACCAGATAAAATTTTCAAAAAAGTAGATTTTCCAGCGCCATTTGCCCCGATAATCCCATAGCAGTTGCCCGGTGTAAACTTCAAATTTACATCAGTAAACAAGCTAGTACCATTAAAACTTAAACTTACATTATTTACGGTAATCATGTAGTTCCTCCTCAAGATTTCTATAATTAATTCAAATATACTTGTTTTAGAATATCTTTTTTATCCTAATAAATTTTCCAAGGATTGTCAAGATACCTCTATCACTAAACTCTTATCTCTTATACCAAACTTGGTAAAATAGGCTTTTTCTTTCGGTATCCATTCTGTCAGGAAACGTTCCGTTTTTTCTGCACCGTTGCGAATTAAAATTCTTTCGTGCTGTAACTTTGGAGCTATCTCTATAAATACTCGCAGCTGATATATATCGCCAAAATATGGGTGCTGACTATAAGAGCCTTCTATAATATTCACTCTTTTGAATGGAATAATTTGTTCTGCAATTATGGCTTGAACAGCACATGAATACGGACGATACAGCACTTCTTCGCCTTTTAATACAGGCACAAGCACTTCCTGATAAAAGCGTTCATACTCCACCGTACCACCTATTTCCTGCAATTTTTCTTCCGTACGTAATTTTGCAGGTAAAAAGAAATCATCCATATGAAA
>JAFXJE010000134.1 GCA_017532485.1 Peptococcaceae bacterium
AAGATACTGATTAAGAAAGCATATTCAAAGCGGAAAATACTCATACCGATAAAGCAAAGCAAACCAAAAATACAAGCTTCCAATAATTGTCCACCTAAGAAATTATTAAAGCAATCACGAATTAATTTTAAAATATCAATTGTTCTATCGGCTGCTTTTCTTGGCAAGAAGGCATAAACAGCTCTTTTCGCTTGCAAAGTTAAAGTTTCTTTACTTAATAATAAATAGACAGAAACGATTAAACCGATACCAAAATTAGCCACGCCTTGCACAATGTTAGATGTGACATTATAAATTTGTGGAAAGACAAAAGTTAAGGTATCCATAGCACTTTGCAGAAATTTTTGGACAAACGCTTGTAAATCTTTCCACAAAGCACTCAAATCAAGTTGTTGTAATTCCACCCAATCTACATGAGCAGTCAACCAGGCTAAAATAGCATTGATATTTTTCATGTAAGTATCGCTATTACTCAACAACATATTGATACTGCGCCCAAATTCTGGAATGACGATAGCAATCACACCGACAATAACACCAAAAACGAGCAAATATGACAATAATAAACTTAATGGTCTAACTATTTTTGTCATAAACTTACTTTTCTCCGAATGACGCACAAAAAATTGCTCAATAGTTTTGTACGGCAAATTAATGACAAAAGCTAAAGCAAAACCAATGAAAAATGGTGACAATAAACTTAAAACTATCCCACAGCCTTTTAAAATGTAATCAAACTTGACTAATAATAAAACAAGACCAACTGCAAAAGTAATCAACCAAAGACAACTTTTAAATAAAGCTTTATCCAAAACAGTAACCTCCCTGCAAAATTTTTACATAATTGCATTTTTAATATTATACCCTTATTTGTGCCATTGAACAACTATTCTTACCTAATCTTAACAGAAAAACCACAAAATCATTTTACCGTTCCACTGTTTCTTTTTGAAAGGGCAAAGGCAAAAAGAAGCTAGGACAATAGTTTTATCCCAGCTCCTCTTCTTTAACTATGTGCTTTTTTCTTCAATTCTCTGGCATGCTGCAGCTGAAAATCTTCTTCTCCACCCAACATTCTTGCTAATTCCTTAATTTCTGCCTCTCCATCCAATGGCAAAATATTGGTTTTAGTCTGTTCATTTTCAACTTGCTTTTGAATTAAGAAGTGCTGATTAGCCAGGGCAGCAATCTGTGGTGCGTGAGTTACACAAATCACTTGCGAAAATTGACTGACCTTTGCCAACTTTTCAGCAACATTGACCACAATATTACCACCAATACCTGTATCTATTTCGTCAAAAATCATAGTGTCAATTTCTTCATACTGTGCTAAAACAGTTTTAAACGCCAGCATTATTCGAGACATTTCCCCACCTGAAGCAATTTGACTAAGTGGTTTGAGTGGTTGTCCCGGATTGGCTGAAAGCATAAATTCCACTTGATCAATTCCATCAGCTGCTGCAGCTTTTTCCTCAAAAGCTACTTCAAATTCTGTTCTAGTCATTGCCAAATCAGCCAACTGCTCAACTAATTCTTTCCCAAATTGTTGAGCCAATTTTTTGCGTTCTGTTGATAATTTAACTGCGACAGCTTGGAATTGCTGCTGCAATTTTTGGCATTTAAGCTCAGCTTCTTCTAACTGCTGCTCCATATTTTCATATAAGTCTAATTCAGCTTGCCACTTATCTCTTTGCTCAATAATTTCTTCAATAGACAAATGGTATTTGCGTTTCAATTTGTCCAACTCATACTTTCTTTCATTCATGCGTTCTTTCTTTTCTGAGTCGAAATCCATCTTATCGCGATATTTAGTCAAGCTCAAGCCATAATCTTCAGCTTGATAAATCATATTATTTAAACCCTCAGCAATTTCTGCCAAGCCTTTATCATATTCAGTAATCGCTTGTAATTTATCTAATGAAGCTGTCAATAACACATAAACAGAACGCTGGTCACCGTACAAATAATGATAAACTTTGTCACTAGTAGACACAATTTTTTCATAATTATCCAACAATTCCAGCTCACGTTCCAGCTGCTCATCTTCACCTGCTGCCAAGTTTAAATCATTTAACTCCTGCACTTTAAATTGCAAAAATTCCTGTCTTTCATTACCTTCGGCAGCCTTTTGCTGCAGCTCCTGCCAATATTTAAAACTTTGTTCATACTCATTAAAAGCCATCTTAACTTGTGCTTGCAGCTGTTTAAAATCACTGTTACCCAAACTATCCAACAAATTTAAATGTTGTTCACGTCGCGAAATAGCCTGAAAGTCATGTTGCCCGTAAATATTGACTAATTGCTGACCGACAGCTCGAAAATTAGCCAAAGTTACTATTTTGCCATTAAGGCGACAAGTACTTTTCCCACTTTCACTAATTTCCCGATATAAGACTAGTAAACGGTCCTCATCTACTTCTTCCCCAAATTCAGCCAATAAAGCTTCTACTGGATGGTTATCCTCCAAAGAAAATACGCCTTCCACAATAGCTTTAGATGAACCATAACGCACATCACTACTACTGGCTCTCGCACCCAGCAGCAACGAAACAGCATCTATAATAATAGACTTACCGGCACCTGTTTCACCAGTTAAGACATTAAATCGGTCATGAAATTCAATTTTCACTTCATCAATAAGCGCAAAATCTTTTACCACTAATTGAGTTAACATGCTTTCACCTACCGTCTAATCCAGATATGACTCCAAGCGTTCCAGCAAAGTAGGAATTTCTTCCCGCTTTCTCGCCAAAATAAAGATTGTATCGTCACCTGCTATAGAGCCTAAAATTTCTTCCCATTGTGCATTATCCAAGGATACAGCTACAGCATTGGCATGACCAGGTGCTGTACGGATAACTAAAATATTTTCGCTGACAGCATAATTTAAAACAAATTCTTTCAGCATAAAACGCAGCTTACTTTCCGACATAGTTACCTCTGTAGGCAAGCCGTAACGATAGCTGTCTTTACCCACACTAATTTTAATTAAAGCCAATTCTTTGATATCCCTAGATACCGTCGCTTGAGTAACTGCAAAGCCAGCTTCTTTTAATTTTTCTGCCAACTCTTCTTGTGTGCCGATACTGTTTTCTTTAATTAACTCCATAATTTTACGATGTCTTTTTGTTTTCATTTTTTCACCTATCCTTCCTGATTACCTTTTCTTAGTTTTTCCCGCATAACTGCAAAAAAATTCTTTTCTTTTAATGTAACCAGGCAAGTCACATATTCAGCTCTTTTAATATAAATCACATCATCTTTTTGTAAATCCAGCGCGTGCTTGCCATCACGTTCTAAAACTGCTGAAACAGGTTCAGAAGTGAATTTAACCATCATTGGATGATGCAAACCAAATACTATTGGACGATTAACCAATAAATGTGAGCATAACGGCGTCATTACGCAAACATCCATATCTGGTGATACAATAGGTCCACCCGCTGACAAGGAATAACCTGTTGAGCCAGTAGGAGTGGAGAATATGACACCATCACCGTAATAATGCTCAACCAAATTGCCGTCCATATATGTTTCTACACCTAAAACTCTGGATAAAGAGCTGCGACTGATAACTAAATCATTCAAGGCATTAGCCTGCAAAATCAATTTTCCATCACGATATACTTCGCCGGAAAGCATCATGCGCCGTTCCACTTGATAATCACCTTGCAATAAGCGTTCCAAATTATCATCAAGTTCCTTAACCTCTAAAGCTGTCAAAAAGCCGAGATAACCTTGCTTTATACCTATCAAAGGCGTCTCCTTACCATAAACGCATTGTGCAGCTCGCAGAACAGTGCCGTCACCACCAATGACTAAAACTAAATCAGCCATTTCCCGAAATTGTTCTAAGCTAACCCCACAGCGTTCTAAAACGCTGCCTTCCTCTGTCAACATCACTACATTAATTTCTTTCAGCTCCAAATAAGCTATCAGCTGCTTGGCCAAGTCAATTATTCTTTGTTGATAAACATTGATAATTAACCCCATTGTTTTAATTTTGTTCACTGCTATCACCTCTAATTGATTTGACGCCAAAGCAGAATAATAATGCTTATCGCCACCAACAATAATAAAGTCAATACTTTTTCCTGCCAAGTAGCACGTCGTCCATAGTCAAACTCTACTTTTTTCAAGCGCGCATGTTCCATATCCAGCAGCAACATTCCACTAGGTCGAAACACAAGTGCATATTCCAGCAATTGACGGCGTACATTAGGTAAAGTACCACTGCCCTGCTGTCCTGATTTGACCTCAACTATATAAGTTTTCCAGCCTTTTCTGACCAATAAATCGGCCCGAATAGTGCTCTCATGTGCTTTGCCGTTTAAATAAATTTTTATCGGCTTACTCAGCTGTTGTGCTACAATCTGATAACCTTTTCTCTCCAAAAAGAAAAGGGCTTCGCGTTCGGCTTTTTTGGCTTTTCGCAGCCATTTTTTGCGTTTATTACGCTGATATTGTCGAATTAAAAAACAAGTCAGCAGACAGCCGCAAATTATCCCCCAGATAAACAAATCTGTCTGCTGCAATTGCATTATCTTTTCCATTGATTATTTATCCAAAGCTGCGTGAGTTGCTGCGACAATTTGCTCCACATCTGGAACAAAATCACCTTTTGCCTCTTTACAGCCCCATAATAAATATTCAATATTGCCTTCAGGCCCTTTAATTGGTGAATTAGTCAAACCTCTGACATTGAGTCCTATTTCTGCACATAAAGCTAAGATTTTTTCAATAACTTCAATATGCACAGCTGGGTCTTTTACTACCCCTTTTTTACCTACTTTTTCTTTACCAGCTTCAAATTGCGGCTTAATCAATGCCAACACATGACCATCTTCTTTCAGAAAAGTCATAGCCGGTGGTAAAACTTTATCTAAAGAAATAAAAGCTACATCTGTTGTGACTACATCCACCATTTCGCCTAAGCTATCTTGCTCCAAATAGCGGGCATTAGTTTTTTCCATATTAATTACGCGTGGGTCTGTGCGCAGCTTCCAATCCAACTGATTGTACCCTACATCAA
>JAFXJE010000135.1 GCA_017532485.1 Peptococcaceae bacterium
ATTTACAGCATGGTCGCCAATACGTTCCATCTGAGATAAAATATCTAAGTAAACTGCACCTGCACCTGCACTGCATTTACCTTCATTCAAGCGACTAATATGACCACGACGCAAGTCTTGTTCCATGAAGTCGATGATATCATCCCGTTCAATAACTTGCATTGCCAATTCACGATTACCGTCGCGTAAAGCAGTTAAACTATCTCTATAGGCAATCTGAACATTTTTCATCATCTTATGCAGACTTTCATTGGCTTCTTGGGAAATAATAATTTTATTTTCCAAAATATAATCGGTTAATTCCACCAGGTTTTCTGCATGGTCACCAATACGCTCAATATCACCTAAAGCCTGCAAAATAGTATAACTTTTTTGCGAGAAAGTTTTATTAATGTCATGATTACGCGTAATTTTAATTACATAATCGGTAATTTCCTGTTCCAAATTATCAACAGCACTTTCGCGCAATAAGGTTTCTTCTTTGTCTTCTTTGCTTTGGACTAAATAGTAATCAATAGCATGCTCCAAAGACTCCCCTGCTAAACGACCCATATGCAATAATTCGCGGCTAGCAGAAGATAACGCTAAAGCTGTATTGCCCAATAAACGAGTTTCCAAGTACTTTGGTTGATTGAGAGTATGAACCTCTTCTTTTTCTTTAATCAGTACGCAAACCAATTTATCTAAGGTCGCCACAAACGGTAAGAATAATAAAGTATTTAAAATATTAAAGACCCCATGAGTTTGAGCAATCTGCATTTTGATATTCATGGCTTCCCAACCACCTGGTGTTAGAATATCCGCACTTAATTCCACCAATGCTGGGAAAATACCGAAAACACATAACGGTAAGAAGATTAATGTACCAATCACATTAAATAAAAAATGCACTAAAGAAGCTCTTTTTGCATTGACAGCAGCCCCTAAACCAGCCAATAATGCTGTAGCTGTTGTCCCAATATTACTACCGAACAATAAAGGCAACGCCTGCATATAAGTCATTAAGCCTTGATTAGCTAATTCCTGCATAATACCGATGGTCGCACTACTACTTTGCACGATAGCAGTCAAAATCGTACCTACCCCAACACCAAGGAAAATGTTGTTTTCTACACTTAACATTAAATTAGTAAACAGAGGGGAATTGGCCAAAGGTTTCAAACCCGTACCCATAACATCCATACCATAGAACAGTAAACCAAAGCCCAAGATAACTTGTCCTAAGTAAACTAATTTTTCTTTTTTGCAGAAAAATAAAATCAAACCACCGACAAAGATAATCGGTAAGGAATAAGCAGATAATTTAAAACCGATTAAATAAGCAGTAACTGTAGTACCGATATTAGCACCCATAATTACCCCGATAGCCTGACGCAAAGTCATTAAACCGGAGTTTACCAAACCAATAGCCAAAACGGTTGTCCCAGAACTACTTTGAATTAAACCAGTAACAATTGTCCCTGTAATAACGCCACGCAAGGGAGTTTTGGTCCCTTTTTCCAAAAATTGACGCAATTTATCGCCTGCTAATTCTTGTAAACCATCAGACATATATTTGATAGCAAAAAGGAATAAACCCAAGCCACCTAAAAATGCAAATAATTGAGTCATATATTAATCCTCCGCTGTTTTCTAGTCCATAAAGTCAAATTCAATATCTTTAATTCTTACAGTATCACCGTCTTGGCAGCCTGCTTCACGCAATGCCTTAACTACACCCATAGCTTCAACAATCTGTAAGAAACGGGAAACGGCATCTTCATGCGTAAAGTTTGTTCTTCGCCAATGACGTTCTATTTCCGGACCAGAAACAACATATAAACCTTCAGCTTCCTGCTCGATAACAAATTTTTCTTCCTGCTGCAATGGAGCTGCTTTAGTAACTTTCATTTCTTCGACTACAACTGGCTCGATTTCTTCTAAATCAACTTCATCAATTAAATCAGCTAAGCGATAAATAAGTGGCTTTAACCCTTCCCCAGTAGCAGCGGAAATAGGGAAAACCTCATAATCAGGCAATGCTTCTTTTAGCAGAGCCAATTGTTCTTCACTGCCGTCAATATCCATCTTATTAGCAGCAATAATCATCGGTCTTTTCAATAAGGTAGGATTGTAATTGCCCAATTCTTGATTAACAATCGCAAAGTCTTCCAAAGGATTTCTGCCTTCGGAACCACTAATGTCTAAAACATGAACTAAAACTCTAGTTCTTTCGGTATGACGCAGGAAGCGATGACCTAAACCTGCACCTTCAGCAGCACCCTCAATCAATCCAGGAATATCAGCCATCACAAAGCTTCGGCCTTCATCTACTTTGACCATACCTAAATTAGGTACAATCGTAGTAAAGTGATAGTCAGCAATTTTTGGTTTAGCTGCTGACACATGAGAAATAATCGTGGATTTACCAACATTAGGGAATCCTACCAAACCTACATCAGCCAATAATTTAAGTTCCAAAGTAATCCAGCGTTCTTCGCCCGCATCACCGTTTTCAGCTAAAGTCGGCGCTCTATGAGTAGAACTGACAAAGTGCGTATTGCCTCTCCCACCTTTACCACCTTTAACTACAACTACTTGTTGACCTTCTTGGGTAAGGTCAGCCATGATTTGTCCTGTTTCTGCATCACGCACTACTGTGCCTACTGGTACGCGCAATACTTTATCTTCGGCACTTCTGCCATGCATATTACTGCCTTGACCATGAGCACCACGGTCAGCTTTATAATGCGTATGATAACGAAAATCAATTAAGGTCCGCAAACCTCCGTCGGCTTCTAAAATAATAGAGCCACCGTTACCACCGTCACCACCTGCTGGACCACCCATAGCTACATATTTTTCTCTGCGCCAAGCAACGATACCATTACCACCATCACCGGCTTTTACATTAACTTTTGCGTAATCGTAAAACATATTTCACCGTCCCTATCCTCGCCCATAACGCAGCAAACAAAATCTTGTCCCAAAACCATAAGCATGACCGTTAATAAAAGCATCCAAGTCTTTAGTTACCGTGGAATCAGGTACTTTTTCCTTAGCAATCTCCAACATTTCTCTTAAAAATTTACGTTCAAACGAAGAAAGAAATTCTTCAATTTGCTCCTCGCTATAACCTTTTTGCGGAGCGTGAGTGTAAATAAACTCAACTGTATCCATTTGCAATGTAAATTCATTGGCACGAATATAACTCATGCTTCCCCTCCTTATCGCATTGCATATTACTTTTATTATACCACATCAGTTACAAATTGTATCGGCAAATCTCGTTTTCTTAATTAAAATCACTTATAACTCTTCCCCTTATTTTCGCCTGATTTTACGTAGATTTTACATAAAAAGGGCCGTTGTTTTCACAACAGCCTCTTCTATCAGACTTCTGATTTTTCTTTCATTTTTTTCCGTCGATAAAGCAAAACGACCAATGCCCCGACAAATAAGACTAAGCTCATCACTTGAGCCATTCGCAATGGTCCCAACATTAAGCTGTCGGTACGGAAACTTTCTACTACAAAACGACCTACGGAATAAAGCATCAAATAACTGAGAGCAACTTCACCTCTCTTGGTGAAGGCTTGTTTGCCCAACCAAATTAAAATAAAGAAAACCAATAAATTCCAGCAGGACTCATACAAAAAGGTAGGATGGCGATAAGCACCATCAATCCACATCGCCCAAGGAATAACTGAAGGGTCAACAGCATAGCCGTACGCCTCTTGATAAAAATAATTGCCCCAGCGACCAAGTGCTTGACCTAAAATCATAAAAGGAGCTAAAATATCAGTCACATGCCAAAAATCCATTCGATATTTGCGACTAAGTATTACCATAGTAAAAATACCAGCGATTAATCCCCCATGAATAGCAAGTCCACCATGCCAAACAGCAATAATTTCTCCTGGATTGTGCAAATAATACGGCAAATTAAATAATACATAATAAATTCTTGCCCCGATAATCGAGCAAACGGCTGTAACCATAAAAAGC
>JAFXJE010000001.1 GCA_017532485.1 Peptococcaceae bacterium
AACTTGACAAAGTGTTAGGAGAAACTAAAATACTGCGAGCTGAAAGACAGCAGGATTTACGTGAAATTATAAAAAACGTACAAGCTCCATTGTCCTTAATGGTAATGGGTGCGTTTTCTACTGGTAAGAGTACTTTCATCAATGCACTTCTTGGTAAAGAAGTAGTTTCTATGGCTGTACTGCCTACTACTGCGGTAGTTACTAAGCTATGTTATGGTTTTGAAGATAGAGTAACAGTGTTTTTCAAAAATGGCGAAGCAAAAGAATTTTCTTCCGATGACTTTGCACGCTTGACTGCTACTACAGATGATGGTAGAGATTCCATCCATAACCAGATTGATTATGTAGAACGTGCAATGCCTTTGGATATATTGCGTCAAGTTACCATCATAGACAGTCCTGGTCTTAATTCTATGAATGATGAAGATACTGACGCTACTAATAGATTTGTTAATAACGCGGATACTGTTTTGTGGATGTTCTCAGCAGAACAGGCTATTGGTGCTGCTGAAATTGATGCTATGGAAAAACTGAATTCTCGTCTTAAACCTATCGCCATTATTAACAAGATGGATACCATTGATGATGAGGAAGATGATGTAGAAGAATTTTTAGCCAACATTAAACATACCTTACAAGACAAGGTGGAAGCTGTCGTAGGTATCTCTGCGAAGATGGCACTGCTTGGACAAGTAGATAAAAATGAAGATTTAATTATTGAAAGCAATATTAGAGAGTTGCGTACCGTTATTGAAGCTAACGTTCTTCCTAATAGGGACAGCTACAAGCTGTACTCTTTGCTTGATGAGTTTGGTGAATTGTTAAGTGCAATTTACAAAGACCTTCGTGTTGAGAAGGAAGCTAATGCTAAAAATGAAGCGACTGACTATGCTCTCTTTGTAGAAGTTGGTAGTAGTTGCTTAAGAATTGAAGATGCCTGCGTTGCAATAGCAGCGAATGTAAAGGCTAACTTCTCTGATAGAGATTTTGGCAAGCCGTCAGTACTTTTCTTTAATGCTGTTACTGAAATTAATGGCATTGGTTGTACGCAAAATGCAAGTTCTGGAAAAGCAACTTTAACTACTGCGGCTATGAAAAATCATCGTCCGGCTCAAAAACTTTTGGGATTGCAGCTTTTTGAAAAAGGTGATTTGGAAAAAGCATTTTATTGGCTAGAAAATTTAACTGAAACAGACGATATGTATGCCCAATTCGCCTTAGCAAAATGTTATGCAGAAGCTGATAATGCTAATAAAGCCGCCCTTTATTACCGTAAAGCTGCAGAGCAGGGGCATGCAGAGGCTCAATACAATTTAGGTCGTTGCCACGAAGAAGGTTGGGGAACATATTTTTACATATGGGAAGCAGCTAAGTGGTACAGCAAAGCAGCAGAGCAGGGGCATGCAGAGGCTCAATACAATTTAGGTTACTGCTACCAAAAAGGTCGGGGCGTTGCTAAAAACGAAAGTGAAGCAGCTAAGTGGTTCATCAAAGCAGCAGAACAAGGTCACGCAACTGCACAGTATAATTTAGGTGAGTGCTATTTACGGGGCGAAGGTGTAGCCGAAGATAAGGCAGAAGCAGTTAAATGGCTCAGCAAAGCAGCAGAACAAGG
>JAFXJE010000136.1 GCA_017532485.1 Peptococcaceae bacterium
GAAATCATGGAATTACAGGGAGAATATTCTGAATTGAAATTGCGTCGCTGCTTGGCAAACAGCCAAATGTTGTCTGCTGATGTTAGCTCCGCTTATGACCCAGGTCATAGCCATGCGTTTGATAAACGCAATGCTGCTCATCTTGGCAATGGTGTAGTGCTGGAGAAATTTACAGGGGCAAGAGGTAAATCAGGTGCTAACGATGCTAATGCTGAATATATCGGTAAATTACGCAACGTTATGGATGAAGCTGGTGTAACATGGCAAACTGCTGAATTGGGTAAAGTAGACTATGGTGGCGGCGGTACTATTGCCTTCATTACTGCCCGTTATGGTATGGAAGTTATTGACTGTGGTGTTCCTGTTTTGAATATGCACGCACCATGGGAAATTATCAGTAAAGCTGATTTATATGAAACAGCTAAAGGCTATCATGCATTTTTAACTCAAGAATAATCAATGAAATTTGAATAAAAGCAAGGTAAAAACTCGGTAACTGATGGATACCGAGTTTTTATTTCTGTCTATATGGTGATTTTGGCTATTAGTGGTGGATGCCTAATTTATTACGCCATACTTTAAGAGCCATTTTGGCTACAGCTGTTTTTTCTTGTTCATCGGCACATTCCCACATTTCTTTCATTAAGGCTTCTTCTGGAGAGTCAGGCTTAACGAATTGACCCATAAGATTACCGACGCTAACCATACCTTTGACCATTAATTCCTCGCTGATACCATGCTTTTCACCATCAGTAATGACATCAGCCAATGCTTGAGGAAATTGCGCAGGGTCAGCAGTGTGTTCTTTGCGATTAAACATAGCGATCACCTCCTTGAAAGTATTATGAACAAAGTAAATTTGTTTTATGAAAAAATAAATCTTTATCTTTTTCATTTTAGGCAATAAAGGAAATTTTATTCATGTCAAGAATTTAAATTTGTATGTAGAAAAAACAAATGAAGTGAGGAAAGAAAAATGGAAATGGAGAAAATTGAGCAATTGCGCCGTTTGATTGCTGAAAGTAAAAAAATAGTCTTTTTTGGTGGTGCTGGAGTATCTACCGAAAGTAATATACCTGATTTTCGTTCGGAAAATGGTTTGTATCAAGCTCGGCAGCAGTACGGTTATTCACCTGAGGAAATGCTGAGCCATCATTTTTATTTGGAAAATACCGAAACTTTTTTTGATTATTATAAAAACAATTTGATTTATCAGGAAGCAAAGCCTAATCCTGCCCATTATGCTTTGGCTAAACTGGAAGCAGAGGGTAAATTACTGGCAGTTATTACGCAAAATATAGATGGTTTGCATCAGTTGGCAGGCAGCAAGAAAGTTTATGAATTGCATGGTTCAGTGCTGCGTAATTATTGTACAGGTTGTGGCAGATTTTATGATTTAGAGGCTGTGCTGCCATTAATACAGAAAGTTCCTTATTGCCCAAATTGTGACCAAGTGATTAAGCCTGATGTAGTTCTATATGAAGAACCACTGCAGGAGGAGGTAGTAGCAGGGGCAATTGCTGCTATTATGCAAGCTGACTTACTGATAATTGGTGGGACTTCCTTAGCAGTTTATCCAGCAGCAGGCTTTATCCAGTATTTTCGTGGTCAACATTTAGTTTTGATTAATAAAAGTGCCACCCAGTATGACCAAAAAGCAGAGCTGGTTATTCGAGATGCTATTGGGGAAGTATTTGCAGAGGTTATGAAAAAATAAATTCATGAGGATTACACAAACTTTGGAATATTGCTTTGTAAAATATTAGTATATAATTCACAGTAGGAGTAAGAATCGTACCTTTAAAACTTCTATAGGAGTGTAGAAATGAAGATAATCTTAAAAAAAATATTTGTATTTTTACTAATTCTAATTATAGGAATAATGAGTATTCGGTTAATATTTGCATATGATATGGAAAAAGATACAAATACCGCAGGCGTTTTACTAACAATTAATGATATTACAATTACGGAGCAAGAATTTGCACAAAGACAAGTCCTTTATAAAGCGTTCGGTCAAGAAAAAACGGAACAAGAATTATTAGACCGTTTGATAGAAGAAAAATCTATAATATCGCAAGCTATAGCCCTAGGTGTGGAGCCAACAGAGTCAGAAGTTACTGAACAACTAAAAGAAAATTACGAATTAGTCAAAAATAATCAGGATTTTCAAGATATGTATAGTCAAGTATTTGCTAATTTAAATATGACCTGTGAAGAATATTTTTCAACTTACGAATCATATTTTACTTATTATAAATTATGTTTAGAAAATTTAACCGCAGAGTTATACATCCAAGCTGAAGATAAAAATTTAAATAAGTTTGATTATTCAGAAAAACAACGAAAAGAGTGGAAAAAGAATTCTGTTATTACAGATAAAACGACAAATTTACAAGTGAATTTAATGTATTAAAAAGTAACAAATTCAATATAATGCAGGACTAAGGGCAGAATCCTTTAAATAAGGACCTGCCCTTGAATAAATAGTTACATATGCTTATTTTTAGTTAATGATGAATGCCTAATTTATTACGCCCTACTTTGAGTGCCATTTTAGCTACGGCTGTTTTTTCCTGTTCGTCGGCACATTCCCACATTTCTTTCATTAAAGCTTCTTCCGGGGAGTCTGGCTTAACAAATTGTCCCATAAGGTTACCTACACTAACCATACCTTTGACCATCAATTCTTCGCTGATACCATGCTTTTCACCATCGGTAATGACATCAGCCAAAGCTTGTGGAAATTTAGCAGGGTCAGCAGTTTGCTCTTTGCGATTGAACATAGCAATCACCTCCTTACCGATATTATGAGCAAAGTGAATTTATTCTATTAAAAATAGCTCGTTTGACTTGTCAGAGTGAGGAAAAGATGGGTATACTGTTAACAAGAAATTAATACTATAAATTAAGATTGAAAATTTTGGAGGAAAAAGCTTATGCTGCGTTACGAAGAGTTAAAAGGTAATGCTATTATTCGCACTTATTTGGAACAAGGTAATGCCAACCTTGATGTTTTGGGCTTTACTGACCATTCTTTAGCACATACAGTTAAGGTAGCAATTACAGCAGGTCATATTTTGCAGGAACTTGGTTACAGTGAAACTGAAATAGAATTGGTCAAAGTTGCTGGCTTGATGCATGATTTGGGTAACTGCATCAATCGCAATAATCATGCTTTGTCTGGTGCTTTAATGGCGTTTAACCTGTTAC
>JAFXJE010000137.1 GCA_017532485.1 Peptococcaceae bacterium
ACACAATCTCAAGTCCAATTGTTTTTCCGCAGGCATTTCTAAATCTGTCATCAGCTGCTGCAACTGCTCTTCCAATGTCTGCACTTGAGCAATTTCTCGCAGCTCCAGTACAATTTCCTGCCATTCCATAAGTTTGCTCCTATATTTTTAAATTGAAAGTTGTAAGCCTTGTTTTTGCAATCGTTGTTCAATAATCTGAATTAACAACGGGTCAACTCCCAGATGCTCTGTTAACTCTAAGTTAATTCCTTGATATTGTTCCCGTAAAGCCTGTAGTCTTTCCGGAATATTTTGGCGTAAATGATTACCCACTGTTAAAAATAGTGGTACTACATATATTTTTTCGGCACCTTGTTCTATCAACAAACGCACGCCGCCTTCCAAATCAGGTTCAGCAAATTCAATAAAACTTCCCGTCACCAACAAATTAGGATGGCGGTTGGTAAAAAGCTGCCAAATATTTTTCCATTCTTCGTTGGCTTCACTTCGTCTGCTGCCATGCGCCAATAATAATACTGCTTCTTTCAAGCCTCTTCCCCCTTTATTTCTTTTAAGAAGCTTTAAACATCAATATAATCTTTATCTTCAGGGATTATAAAGGCCAAAGCTAAATAAGCTAATATTGCAGTCAAACTGCCTACTGGTGGAAAAATACAAACCATAACCCAAATTACTCGCATAAAAGTAGCATCTATCCCTAAAAAATGAGCTAAACCTGCACAAACACCCATCCATTTCTTTTCTTCTTTTGGTCGTCTTAATTTTTTCATAACAATCTTCCTTTCCTTTTGACAAAAAATAATGTATAATGTCATTAGTAATTATATTCATATATGTTAGGAGTTTTTATTATGCGTTTTTTCTTATTGTTTATCGCTGCAGTCATTAGTGCTGCTATTGGTTTCTTCAATTATTTATTTTTAAGTGGTCAAATCGCTTATGTCCCTTATGCTTTAGTTTCTATGGCTGTAGTTATTACTATGACTTTTGTGGCGTTTCACTTCATTTATTTATATTATGCTAAACGCAAAGAAAACAAACGCCAATCTAAAGCTTTCAGCCAAAAAGAAAAAGAATGGGAAAAAAATAAACCTACTTGTCCTGAATCTACTGCTCAACCAACTGCACCTGTACAGCCTATGTTGACAGCAGAATCCCCTCAAGGAGAAAAAGTTGAAGCAGAAATAGTGCTTTAATCCATTCTTCCGACAACTGTTTTTTCCTCCCCTAGACCCGATTAATGATATCTCGGGCAAGGGGAGTTTTTTATTTTTCTTAGACGCGACTAGAAGTATATCGAGCAAAAGAAGACAAAAGCAATTTTCATTTTACACCTTCGCAGATATGTTCATTAGACCTAAAGCAAAAAGATTTAATTGAATATACATTTCATTCCAAAAGTTCTTGGCTCTTTCCCAATGGCTTCTTAAAAACAACTTTTGGTCTTCATCCAAGGTTTCCCCCTTGGTCAAATTGCTTTCTATATCAGACAGCTCATGTCTATCCTCTAAAATACCGTCCAAAAAGCGATAGGTCTCCACTATTTCCTCTTTGCCTAACACCTCTTGCCATTCCAATTCAATCAACTTATACATCAGCCAATACACCGTAAAACTCTTACTAATCAACAAGCTATTTTCTGCTTGGAAAACTATTGATTTATTATTCCAATTATTAAGCTGCTGCACTTGCTGCAAGCTGTATTTTTTGGCTGTGGTCAGGATTTCATCGTCCATACCTTGACGAATAGCTCGATTAAAGAGATTGACCAACATGGTTTCTTCTTCTTTACGCGCCTTATCCATTTCCTCTAACGCAAAAGCTGTAGCCAGTGCCGTACTTAACCAGAAGTAACCTTCCGAAGCAAAAAGATTTTGGACTTCTCCAAAATTGGCTTGCTCAAAAGATAATATTTTATTGCCTGTGGACATTTTTCCACCTTCATTTCCAAAATTTAATCTATCCTTATTATACCTATTTGCTATGCTTTGGGCAATGTCTATATTTGGCGAAAAAAAAGCCGAGACAATAGTCTCGGCTTTTTTCAAAGGCTTAGCCTCTGTTGAATTTTTTATTGAATGCTTCAACTCTACCAGCAGCATTGTGTGTACGTTGCTTACCTGTGTAGAAAGGATGGCATTGAGAGCAAATTTCTACTTTGATTTCTTTTGCAGTAGATTTTGTTTCAAATACATTGCCACAAGCACAAGTTACTTTTACTGTATCATATTGTGGGTGAATTCCTTCTTTCATTCGTTACACCTCATTTCTTTCTCTAAAAATAAAGTTATCTACTTATCACATTTTTTTAGTATATTGGTTATCCTAAAAAAAGTCAAGACTTTTTTACATTTTTCGTTGAAAAGGTTTTGTATAGTTACCAATTTCTACTTCCGGCACTTCTTCCTGTAAAACATTAAGCATGGCAGGTATACCTAAAGCTTCACTATCGACCAATTTCACAACATTTTCCAACATAGCAGGGTCGATATTTAAGTTACGAATTTGCACAGCTTTAACATCTTGCTCAGTAATTAATTCCAGCAAATTTTCCAACTCTGTAACCGTATCATTGACACCAGGATAAGTCAGTAAATTCAAATAAGTATAAACGCCTTGTTCTGCTGCCAAACTTAAAGAAGCTTTCACATCAGATAAATTATAATTAAGTGGTCGATAATAAGCTTGATAGAGTTCCTCTGTAGCACTATTCAAACTGACTCGCAAAGAATCTATTCCAGCAGCACAAATTTTGGCAATGCCTTCGGTATTGCCAGCATTAGTATTCATATTAATAGTCCCTTTTTTCGTCTGTTGCCGAATTTGCGTAATAGCTTCAGCAATCAAATCAGCCTGCATACTTGGGTCACCTTCACACCCTTGACCAAAACTGATAATTCCATCCTCTGCATTTTCCAAATGATGTACGCCTATTTCCACTACCTCTTGAACAGTCGGCACAAAGGTCAGGCGTGTTTGTGGCGAAGGGCAGCATTCACTTGGCTGCAAAGAAATGCAGCCAATACAACGTGCGTTACAAACAGGTGAAACTGGTATCCCACCTTCCCAACGCTCATAGAAAATGTTTTGAGCTGTAAAACAGCCATAAGTCAACGCACAATGTCCTACTTGCTGCAAGATACGATTATTGGGAAATTTATTTTGCAGTTTGGCTACACGTTCTGCCAAATCCTCCGTATTAAAATGACGTGGATTCCAATGGTCATCTTCATCAGTAGGTACAGCTGCGACATAAAGTTCACCATCTTTAGCACAAACAGCTGCATAGCCAAAGAGCGGCAGCGGCTCACCACCTAAATCATGGAGAAAAGCAGGCAATAAAGTTCTCGTATAGCCTTGTGGCAACAACGCTCCCATTACCCAGCCTATCCCTGGATATTTCATAAATTCACCGTCTATATTCATAACTACAGGTGAACGTCCAGGAATCATGGTCAAGCTAGCCCCCTCAGGCAAAGGAATTAATTCATCTTCCCCTGGCTCCACAAAACTATCACCAAGCAAACCAAGTGCATAAAATTCCTCGTCAATATAACCATTACCTTGCTCATCAGCATACACAAAATGATACACTTTTATCACTCCCTTTTATCTAACCAACCACAAGATATAGTATTTTTCTTTTTGTGAATAATCTAACATTCACTATATGTGCCTATTATAAAAATCTCTTGTGGAAACATGGCAAAAAAACATTGTCTTCAAACACACCTTAGTGTAGACTTAAATTACTCATTTTATTTTAACATGATTTTTAATAAATGCACTAATAATTTTAATTTGATTAAAGGAGTGTTCATACATGAAAGCAAATCGTTGGTTGAATGGCGCTATCCCAGCGGTTGGTATCCATCTCAGCATCGGAGCTGTCTATGCTTGGTCTGTTTTTACCAACCCTGTTATGGAGGTAATGAATGCCTCTCTAAGTCAAGTTTCTTGGGTTTTTAGTATTGCTATTTTCTTTTTAGGTATGTCAGCCGCTTTTCTAGGCACTATTGTTGAAAACATGGGGCCACGCAAGTCAGGTTTACTTTGTGGTCTTTTTTATGGGACAGGCTTAATCGGCAGTGGTTTTGCTATTAGTCTTCATTCCTTACCTTTACTTTATCTCTTTTACGGGGTTATCGGTGGTATCGGCTTGGGGATTGGTTACATTACTCCGGTTAAAACTTTAGTTAACTGGTTCTACGACCGTCCAGGTTTAGCTACAGGCTTGGCTATTATGGGCTTCGGTTTTGCCTCTGCTATCGCTGGTCCAGTTATCAGCAGTTTAATTACCTCTATCGGTTTAGTTCCTACTTTTTATACTATCGGTGCTGTTTACATGGCTATCATCATCATTTGCTCTCGCTTAATCCAGCCGCCATCTGATGATTATTTACAGGCGCAAAATCCTGATAATATTCGCGACCACAGACAGCAGTATACAGCCAATGAAGCTATGAAAACTGGTAAGTTTTACGCTTTATGGTTCTTGTTATTCATTAACATCACTTGTGGTATTGCGTTATTGTCTGTAGCTTCTCCATTGTTACAGGAAACTGTTGGCGTAAGTGCTTTAGTAGCTGCCAGCATTGTTGGTGTAATGGGTATTTTTAATGGTGGTGGTCGTTTAGTTTGGGCGACTTTGTCCGACTACCTAGGTCGTGATGTAGTTTATACTTTATTCTTCGTTCTAGAGATTATTGCAATGCTGATTTTGGGCAATGTTTCCAATATTCTGTTATTCCAGTTATTCCTCTTTATTGTTATGACCTGCTATGGCGGTGGTTTTTCTTGCATCCCTGCTTATTTGAGTGATGTTTTCGGTACTAAACATCTTAGTTCCATTCACGGCAGAATTTTAACAGCTTGGGCGATGGCAGGTATTGCTGGTCCATGTATCATTTCTTGGGCTAAGGCAACTTTCTCCACTTACCAAGATACATTGTTTATTTTCGCTATTTTTTATGGTTGTGCTTTGATTGTTTCAGCTGGTTTACTCTATATTTTAAGAAAAGATAATTAAGCTTAACAAACAGGCTGGGACGAAAACGGCAATATTCTTATTGTCCACTGTGCCAGTGGCTATAACAATGTGGTCATTACCGGCAATTACCTTATCGCCTATGCGTGGCACTACCTCGGTGGCTCCGGTCAGATCGTGGAGTATGCCCGAAAGCGGGAAGCCAGAGGACTGATCGCCGTTACTAATCTTGCACGGCTGGAAAAGCCGGATGCACCGTAAACCTATGTATAAGAAATAAACGCCCTGTGCGGCTAGCCTTGTTCGGCTGGCTGCACAGGGCGTTTTTCCTATTCATTTCTATCTATAATCCACTACAGACAGCGGCAGCATAACTTGCAGGGTGAACACACCGGACTCCGGCTCAAAGGTACAGAGCCCGCCATTTTGCTCGGTGATGGAACGGATGCTGCGGCAGCCATAGCCATGCCCTTCCCGGTTGGAAAGGGGCAAGCCATCTCGCATAGCGATTTCACCTATATAGGGGTTTTTGATCTCGATG
>JAFXJE010000138.1 GCA_017532485.1 Peptococcaceae bacterium
AGCTAATCAATTAAAACTGGAAGGTACTTGGAATTCTAAAATTTTGAATGAACTCGACCAACCTAAATATGTTCTGCAAATTAGCAGCAAGCTGTATGGTACAGAGCTGCAATATCAATGCAGTCTTTTTGAGCGCAAAATTCAAGAAAGCAAAGCTCAAAAAGTAACTGGTTATACTGGCCTTTTGCAAGAGGACAACACAGTCCTGTTGTCGTTAAAACGCTATAGCAATGGTTTGCGTAAATACCAACTGCGTATAGATAAGGAAAATGAAGAAAATAAAGAAAATGAAGAAGTTTTGTATTTGGAAGATGTAATTATCATTGGCGAGGAAGAACCTGTAGCTAATGAAAAAGCCCAATGGCAGTTTGTCAGGGCTGAATAAAGAATAACCCCTCTGGATTATCCTAAACCGAAAATTATTAGGTCGGGATAATCCAGAGGGGTGTTTTTTATACATTAAATCTAAATAAAATGATGTCACCGTCTTGAACAACGTATTCTTTACCTTCGACACGAACTAAGCCTTTTTCTTTGGCTGCAGTGTAGTTGCCGCTTGCTTTCAAATCTTCAAAGGAAACAACTTCAGCGCGAATAAAGCCACGTTCAAAGTCAGAATGGATTTTACCGGCAGCACCGGGTGCTTTAGTACCTTTAGTAATAGTCCAAGCCCGTACTTCTTTTGGACCAGCAGTTAAGTAGCTGATTAAGCCTAATAATTTATAGCTGGCAGCGATTAATCTGTCTAAACCTGATTCATGCACACCTAAATCTTCTAAGAATAATAATTTTTCTTCATCATCTAATTCAGCAATTTCCTGCTCGATTTGGGCACAGATAGTAAAGGTTTCAGAATGTTCAGCTTGGGCTAATTTTTCCACACGGCGCACATATTCATTACCTTCTGCTAAGTCGGTTTCAGTAACATTCGCAGCGTAGATGACAGGTTTATTGGTCAATAAGTTGATATCAGCTAAAATAGCAGCTTCTTCTTCATTATCAGGTGTAAATAAACGAGCACATTGACCATCTTCCAGATGTTTTTGCAATCTAGTTAAGAGAGCAGCTTCAGCTTGCAGAGCTTTATCACCGCTTTTGCCGCCTTTTTGAGCTTTTTGTAAACGGCGTTCTAAAACATCTAAGTCGGAGAAAATCAATTCTAAATTGATGGTTTCGATATCACGAATAGGGTCAACAGAGCCTTCTACATGGACTACATTTTCGTCTTCAAAGCAGCGTACTACATGGACAATTGCATCTACTTCACGAATGTGGGATAAGAATTGGTTACCCAAACCTTCCCCTTTGCTCGCACCACGTACGAGACCTGCAATATCAACAAATTCAATAACAGCAGGTAAAACTTTTTCAGATTGATATAAATCACGCAAATATGGTAAACGTTCATCAGGCACAGTAACCACCCCAACATTAGGGTCGATAGTGCAGAATGGATAGTTAGCGGATTCTGCACCTGCTTTAGTTAAAGCATTAAATAAGGTGCTTTTGCCGACATTAGGTAAACCTACGATACCGAGTTTCATATTTATCTATATCTCCTTTAAAATATATGTAAGCAATTAATTAACCCATCCATTTTAGCATGAAGGGAAATTTTTCGCAACACGCTATTTTTATGCTAGTGTAAAGTTTTGGAGGAAAATAAAATAAGGTGCTTGACCTTGATGGGAATATTCAAGAATGATATAATCATAAAATACTGAAGAAAAGTGCGAATTAATAAAAAAAACAGACAGAATACAGGAGGAATGACAGATGACATTTATTGAAACTTTTACGACAGCATTCTGGATATTATTAGGGATGGCAATGCTGGTCAGTGCTGTCGGGTTTTATAAATTTATTTACTTTATTTCCATTGGTTACGGGTTTTCGGTAGCGATAATGGGTGTGGCGATGTTGGTGTTGTTTTATGAACGTCTGAGCCTGATAACGATTTTGATGTGTATACTGTTTATTATTTATGGATGTCGACTTGGCGGATATCTGCTTTTGCGTGAAGTTAAAAATGCCTCCTACCGAGAACATATGAAAAAAGAAGTAACTGACGGCAAATCCATGCCATTTTTTGTGAAAGTATGCATTTGGATATCCTGTGCATTGTTGTATGTCTTAGAAGTATCGCCGGTATTGTTCCGTATGAATAATGGTGGCTATGTCGATACGGTAACAATCATTGGTGCTGTAATTATGAGCTGTGGTATCCTTTTGGAAGCTATGTCGGATCATCAGAAAAGTGCTGCTAAAAAAATCAATCCAAAACGCTTCTGCGATACAGGGCTGTTTAAAATTGTGCGTTGTCCAAACTATTTAGGCGAGATTTTATTTTGGACCGGGGTGTTTATTTCTGGACTGACAACCTTAAATGGTATATGGCAGTGGGGCGCAGCTATTGCAGGTTGGGTATGTATTGTGTACATTATGTTTGGTGGTGCCAGACGGCTTGAGATCCGTCAGAATAAAAATTACGGGCATGACCCGGAGTATCAGGAATATGTGAAAAAAACACCGATTATTTTGCCGTTAGTACCGTTATATAGTGTAGAAAAATACACCTTCTTAAAAGGTTGATGAAGCAGAAAGAATTTTAACCGATATCTGAAATTGTCAGATGTCGGTTTTTTTCGCAAAAGTCCTTGCCAGTGAGAGAAAAGCTTGCTATAATGTAAGTAATCCGAAAAGAAGATGTGGTGAAATGGAATCACACAGGTTGTGGCGCCTGAGGTATGGGTTCGAATCCTATCGTTTTCTGTCGTGACGCACTCTCCTATGGGTGCGTTTTTTTTATGTAAAAGGGATGATGTTTATGTTGCCAAAACCAATATGGTATGAAGATGGAAAGGTTTTAATTATTGAACAAACTAAGCTGCCGGCTTTGGTTGAAGTTTTGGAAATTGCCACGATTGAAGAAATGTGGGATGCGATTAAACGACTGGCTGTGCGTGGGGCACCGGCAATTGGCTTGGCAGGTGCTTTTGGTGTCTATCTGGGGGCAAAGCAATGGTTAGCTGAAACAAGTACAGAAGATTTTCTTGCTATGGTCAAGCGTGGCGGGGCTTATTTGGATAGTTCACGACCAACAGCTGTTAATTTGCATTGGGCTGTCGTGCGTATGGCGCAAACTGCCGAAAAGCTTTTGCTGCACTTTGGGGCGAATGAACCACAAAAGTTAGTAGATGGATTATTAGCTGAATGTGAAACAATGTTGGCAGAAGATATTGTGGCTTGTCGTGCGATTGGGGAATATGGTGCCGATATTTTAAGCAATATTGAAGGTTTTGAGGCTATGCTGACCCATTGCAATGCTGGTGCTTTGGCTACCAGTATGTATGGAACAGCTCTGGCTCCTGCTTATATTATGCAGGAGAGAGGCAAACCTATTTA